>NZ_JAEFCE010000171.1:0-505 GCF_016406055.1 Vibrio sp. IB15 | reverse complement strand
GGCTTTGTTGCTTAATTCAGAGCGAAGACATGCCTGTCCCATGTGCTTGACTCTTAAACAATATACTGAGTTTCAGGCATACCTAACCCCGTAAGCTTATTCAGCGCTTTGATCATAGCGTAAGTCTCGCCAACTTGAGCGTTGTAGTTTCTCAGGCTTAATTTCCCACCTAGCAACTGTTTCACTCGATACATTGCTGTCTCTGATAGCGACCGCTTGTGATAGCCATACCGCTTTTTCCACTTATTGTTGGAGCCATAAAGCTTCTGACAACCAACTGCTAAATTGCGAGGGTGTCCTTGCTCCCAGAAGGCAGCCCCTTCGCGTGGCGGGATTAGCGGAACCGCTCGCTTTATACGTATTGCATCATGGCAATGTCTTGTGTCATAAGCACCATCACCTGATACCTCAATGATTTTACGACGTGTCTGCTTAAGTAGGTTGGGAAGCACTTCGCCATCGGTAACGTTAGATAAACTCAGCTCTGCTGCGACTATTTCGTGAC
>NZ_JAEFCE010000170.1:0-529 GCF_016406055.1 Vibrio sp. IB15 | reverse complement strand
CACCTGTAACTTTAGCTGACGCTGTCAGTTGAGGTGGGGAGTCCATACCATTGAGTATCTCTGAGGGCTTGTCATCTTCAATTAGTAAGAACTCGAGCAACTCTTTTTCTATATGACACGATAGAATGGTTTCATTGGGTTGCCCCGCAGAAACCTGTTCAACATTGATTACGACACTCGACTCAGGCAATACATTGAAAGAGTCCTGAGCACATTTAAGAACACAGCTACACACATATTCTCGATATAGGATATTACTCTCAGGTATGGGTAGGTTTTCTAGTTTTACCTCACCTTGGCACAGAACCTTTCTCTCTTTAGGGATGACATTATCCTTATTCACCTGAATATTGATCTCTAACAGGTGACCATTTTTATAAGTATTAAAGTTATGGTTGATCAGCTTTGTGTCGACTACAGAGGCGTTGATAGGATTCTGTTGTGCTTCTGAAAGAGCGGTCAGTTTGGCTCGCTAGACCCTGTAAATAATTCTGTGTAACTGATCTTGGTTACAAGTATTCAGTTAATC
>NZ_JAEFCE010000016.1:0-92485 GCF_016406055.1 Vibrio sp. IB15 | reverse complement strand
AATAGTTCAAAAAAAATCCCCAAGCGTGGCTTAGGGATTTGTGTATAAGAGACAGCCCCAACTGGGAGCCATTTTTTATCTCATCAACACTATAAGTTGGTGGCAGATCGTAACTTTATTCTGGCGCTTGCTCAGCTGCTTGTTGCAGTGTGTATGCCGTCGATGGGTCGATCTCATTAACCAACTTCTCGACCTGCATGATCGCATCGACCGAGGTGCTGTTTTTACGGTAGCTCAGATAAATCGGGCGATACCAATCTTCCACCCCTTTCACCTTATGCAACTGACCCGACTCGATAAACGGTTCAACAAGAGAAACAGGTAAATAAGCACTACCGCCTTTCTCTAAAATGAAATCAAGGGCAATACGAGCGGTAGAAGTGCGTAAGTACGGTGCTGGTACTTTTGGATGACGCTCTGCGTGCTCTGAACCAAAACGCGTTCCCCAATCGACATAAACGTATTTATGTTGGAACACCGATTCCAGATCATCAGGCTGTGTCGACACCAAAACGAGTACTAAGTCAGCGACTTTTTTACAGTTCAGCTCTTCTGCTTTGATCTGGTCAAAAGCGAAAGCCATATCTAAGGTACGTTCTAGCAAGTTTCGGTTCAGTTGCTCACGCCCCATCACCTCTGCCATAAAGCCGTAACCACCAAAAGAATCGGTCACGACGCTCAAACAGTTTTGCAAATACGCATCCCAAATATTCGGCGTGCCACCCAGTGTTAACTGCAAGGCTTTTCCGCTCTCTAATGACAGCTCAAACTTGGCCTGCTGTAAGGTTGAAACCATCACCTCAGCGTAACCAATCAAACGCTCACCGGAAGAAGTGAGCTTGATGTTATTGCGGTCTCGAATGAACAACTGAGTATCAAAATAGCCTTCCAGCTGTTTGATTCGCGCACTCACCGCCGCTTGTGTTAAATACAAGTTTTCAGCAGCACGCCCAAAGTGGCGCACCCTTGCAACCTCAAGAAAGGTTCTAAAGACTTTCACATCCATCAAATACATCTCTGTAATAAATCTGCTAACAAGCGGATCTAGGATTGTTTATCGTAAAGGCAAAAACGTTTTGTTTCCTATTTTAGCCTTTTAACAATATTTTCGCGTGAGCAATAAACACTAATTTCTATCTAACCACATTACTGAGGCTGATATGTCTGAGACCGAATTCCGTCACGGAAAAAAACGTTTTTATGACACCATTAAATTCCCACGAGGGTTCGCTAAGTCGGGTGATTTTACTCTTTCAGAAGAGGAAATCCTAACCTTGTTTGGTGACACTATGCTTGCACTTGAGACTGGTGAGCTTACGCCAACTAATGCAGAAGAAAAGCACTTCATTAAAGTGTTGTCTCACCCTCACAAGGCAAAGTCCAAGTTAGAGCGTGTTTGGTTGAAGTACATTCAACTGGCTCGCGGACGCCGTCGCTTTCATACCCTAAATGGCTGCAAACGCGGCGAAGTGCCTAGGGAAGAATACGACAGCGAGTTAGTGTTAGAAGATTAGTAAAATCGCTCAAAGTGATACCTCATCACTTTGGGCTTTTTTTGCCTTCAAACACGACTTCACCTCGTGATTAGTAATTTTAGCTAACCAATTAAGTTTTACCAAGATTTATAGAAAATTCATCGCGATAGCACACAATAGCTATCTCTCAGTATTCAATCTTGCAAATGCAAAGTTAACAGTCCTTTCCAAAAGCGGCTATTACTGCGGCTTTGTTGCATGCTGCCCTATCTCCCGGGGTCATGCTTTTCTGCTCGCCTCTATTATACTCCTCTAGCTCACTCCTACTTCAAAATCGGTGAACCCTTTCAGGCGCTGAATTAAATCAAGATTGCGGTATATGACAAGCGTATTAATCTTGTTTAACGCCACCAAATATCCATACAATAAGTGTGCAATTTTGCGAGTTCGAGTCACAGATACGACGAAAAAAGTAAAAACTTGACCTAAAACAATGGCAGAAACAGATCACTTATTTTATAATGCGAATTAATGTTTCAGCACACTATAAATTACTTATCTTAGGGGCTACAAAAATGAGACTTATTCCTTTAAACAACGCGGCACAAGTAGGTAAATGGGCAGCACGTCACATCGTTGAAGCGATCAAAGCATTCAACCCAACAGCTGATCGTCCATTCGTTCTTGGTCTACCAACTGGTGGCACACCACTTACGACTTACAAAGAGCTAATCGCACTATACAATGCAGGTGAAGTTAGCTTTAAAAACGTTGTTACATTCAACATGGATGAGTACGTAGGTATCGATCCTAACCACCCTGAGTCTTACCGTACTTTCATGTACACAAACTTCTTCAACCACGTTGATATTCAAGAAGAGAACATCAACCTACTAGACGGCAAAGCAGAAGACATCGACGCTCACTGCGCAGCTTACGAAGAAAAAATCCGTTCTTACGGCAAAATCAACCTGTTCATGGGCGGTATCGGCATCGACGGTCACATCGCATTCAACGAACCAGGTTCTTCTCTAGCTTCTCGTACTCGTATCAAGACGCTAACTGAAGAGACTCGCATCGCGAACTCTCGCTTCTTCGACAACGACATCAACCAAGTGCCAAAATACGCACTAACTATCGGTGTTGCGACTCTACTAGACGCTGAAGAAGTAATGATCCTGACTATGGGTCACAACAAAGCACAAGCTCTACAAGTTGCTATCGAAGGTTCTGTAAACCACATGTGGACTGTTACAGCACTACAAATGCACCGTAAAGCTATCATCGTTGCTGATGAGCCAGCTCAACAAGAGCTAAAAGTTAAGACTCTACGCTACTTCCAAGAGCTAGAAGCTGAAAATATCCAAGACCTATAATCTCAGGTTTTGTTGAACAAAAAGCCACATCATGTGGCTTTTTTTGTACCTGAAATTTGCGGTCAATATGCTGAGTTGCTTATTAGTTTAGGCTGTCAGAACGGACGATAATCTCGAGAATCATTTCCCATATAAGTCATGCGCAAATCAAAAGAAGTGTTGGTTGGAGTGAATACAAAAAAGCGATTCCTCAATAACAGAAACCGCAATCAATATCTATTCTAGGATGGGTAAAACAAGTTGTCGCGAGTTGTTGTGTCGCTAAGAAAGCGCCCAATAACGAAATCTAAGAACTCAAGGCGTTGTCGCGACATAAGGTGTTAATAATGTCTGTGATAGCCAAAACAATGGTCGACTTCACTTTCTGATGGTGTCGCCCTAAGAACATTTGAAGCATCGGGCCAGACATGGTTTCAACCATCTCTGCATCGTATTCGATAGGCATAATACGCTGAATCGCGTGCACCTTATTAAGCTCAAAGATCACGTCAACTTCAGTAAAGCTGGTGTCGTCGCCTTGTAATTTCGCCCACTCTTTCAAGGTAACGAAAACCTCTACATCGTCATAGAGCTCTTTACTGATAACCCCAAGACCCAAGAGTAACTTACCACGAACCATTATCTCGCCTAATGGCCCACCGCTGTTGAGTAGCGGTTCAACAACGAATTTAATCGCCGTGTCGTCTTTCTTAAAGATGTTTTTTAAAACCGCATCCACCGTATCATCCAATGCATCATAAGCTGCCATCAAGCAGGCGCTAGCACTCTCAGCTTCAGATAAGGCTTCGAGTAATTCAGTTTCATGACTAGGATGTATTGGCATAACGGCTCGGCAATAAGAAAGTGCCACAGGTGTGGCACTTTGATGATTTATCATTTCAGTGCTAGATAAGCTTGTTCCGCTAGTTTAACAACTTCTGAGTCGATATTCAGCTCAGAATAATGCGCTAATGTCTCAGCAAAACCTTTTTCTGCAAACATTGCCTGAAGTTCAACCGCTTGAGGGTCATCTTCATTCTTGTAATGGAACGCAGCAGCGATTGCTTTTACAAGGTGCGTATTCGGTAGACCATACTCTAATGTACCGTTTAGAGGCTTAACCAGACGATCCTGTGGGCTCAGCTTGCGAATTGGCTGGCGGCCAACACGGTCCACTTCATCACGCAAGAATGGGTTAGCAAAACGACCTAGAATTTTTAGGATGTAAGCCGCGTGTGCTTGTGGATCAAAGCCGTAGCGCTTAATAAGAACTTCACCGCTCTCTTCCATGGTTGCTTTTACTTCAGCATAAATCGCTTGGTCTTCAATCGCATCTTTGATTGTTTCGTGGCCTGCAAGCACGCCAAGGTAAGCGGTAACCAAGTGACCAGTATTAAGCGTGAACAATTTACGCTCAACGAAGGCCATTAGGTTGTCAGTGCACTCCATACCTGGGATGTTTGGAATCTCACCTTTAAATTGTGTTTGGTCTACGATCCACTCGCTGAACGTTTCAACCGTTACTGCTAGTGGGTCTGTTTCGCCTGCTTCAGCTGGCGGTACGATACGGTCAACCGCTGAATCAACAAAGCCAATATGCGCTTCAGTGAACGCTTTCATTTCATCAGAAAGGTGCTCTAAAACCGCAGCTTTAAGCTGGCTAGTACCACGAACCATGTTCTCTGCTGCGATGATGTTCATTGGTGCAGTGTTGTTTGCTGCTGCACGCTTTTCAATACCTTGAGCAATAGACTTAGAGATAATCTTAAGAACCGTTGGGCCAACGGCTGTGGTCACAATGTCAGACTCAGCAATGCAATCGACCACTGCGCTTGTTGCCGAGTTTACTGCTGTCACGTTCTTAACGATCTCAACAACGCACTCTTCACCCACAATCTTCACTGGGTATTCTTGGCGTTCAATTAACGCATTCACAACCGTTTCATTTACGTCAGCAAAAGTAACCTTCATACCAGCGTCAGCAAGAAGCTTACCAATGAAACCACGACCGATATTACCTGCACCAAAATGTAACGCTTTCATAATTTTGACCTTATAAATATTTGAATCTAGATAGCTAACTGCTCAACCACATGCCTGATGATTAACTAGAGACATTAAGCAGTAAGCTATTCAGACTGAATCTGGTTAAGACAGATTAAGACCGAAAATGAGGCCAGTAGGGGGATACCGGCCTCCTTCACTTAGGAGCTTGACTAGAGCTTTTTAGTTTCCGTTGAGAATGCGTAGAACATCAGCAGGGTTTGTTGTGTTCTGTAGGCATTCCACAGCGTCTTCATCATCAAGTGAATTGGTAATAGCCATCAGCACCATGTTGTGCTCATCGCCTTGTGCGGCAATACCGATAACCATCTTCGCGATATCGTCTTCATCTTCGCCCCACTGAATACCTTCAGGGTACTGACAGAATACGATGCCGGTTTTTTGTACATATTGTTTCGCTTCGATTGTGCCGTGTGGTACTGCGATAGACTCGCCTAGGTAAGTAGATACAAGCTCTTCACGAGCAAACATGCCATCTACGTATTCTGGTGATACATTGCCAAGCTTCACTAGTTGGTCGCCAGCAAACTTGATAGCGTCTTCTTTCTGAGTAGCTTTAAGGCCAAGGAAAATGCTGTCATTAGTCAGTGCAAGCTTGTTGCCTTCTTGAGCTGGTGCTGCTGCAGGAGCTGGAGCTTCTACCTTCGCTTCACCACTTTGAGCATCGACAAGTTCTGCAACTAGTTGGTCGTATACGCCGCCGTCTAGGAAGTTGCTTAGAGACATATGCATCGCACCAGGAATGGTTTTACGTGCACGGTCTGTTAAATCTTTATGCGTAATAACAATTTGTGAATCAGCTGGTAGGTTGTTGATTGCGTAGTTAGTTACCGTGATATTTAGACCCGCTGCATCTACTTTCTTACGAAGTAGACCTGCACCCATTGCACTTGAACCCATACCCGCATCACATGCTACGTATACTGCTTTCACGTCAGCTAGGTTGATGTCTGCACCCGTTGCTGCACCTTTAGAAGACGCTTTCATGTCTTTCACTTGTGCTGATGCTTTCTCTAGTGAATCTTCCTCATCATCTTGCGCTGATGTTTTAAGAAGGATTGACGCTACAACAAACGATACTGCCGTTGCTGCAATAACCGATAGAATCACGCCGATGTAAGAACCTTTTGGTGTCATCAACAGAATCGCGAAGATAGAACCAGGAGACGCTGGAGAGATTAGGCCAGAGCTGCACATTACGTTAGTGAATACACCAGCCATACCACCTGCGATTACCGCTAGGATTAGACGTGGGTTCATTAGAACGTATGGGAAGTAAATTTCGTGGATACCACCTAGGAAATGGATGATAGATGCACCCGCAGCAGATTGCTTAGCGCTGCCTTTACCAAATACCATGTAAGCAAGTAGTAGACCTAGACCAGGACCTGGGTTCGCTTCAATTAGGAAGAAGATAGAACGGCCGATCTCTTCAGACTGCTGAATACCTAGTGGAGAGAAAATACCATGGTTGATTGCGTTGTTTAGGAATAGGATTTTCGCCGGTTCTACAAAGATAGAAGCAAGAGGTAGTGCACCCGCTTCAACCATCACGTTAACGCCAGCCGCTAAACCAGAAGACAGAACTTTCACAGCAGGACCAATCACGATGAACGCGATGATCGCGCAGATCATGCCGATGATACCAGCAGAGAAGTTGTTCACTAGCATTTCGAAACCACTCTTCACTTTACCGTGAATAGCTTCATCGAATTTCTTGATTGCGATACCGCCTAGTGGACCCACAATCATTGCACCCATGAACATCGGGATGTCAGTACCAACGATAACACCCATTGTTGTGATGGCTCCTACTACCGCGCCGCGGTCACCACCAACCATCTTACCACCAGTGTAACCAATCAATAATGGCAGCAAGTAAGTGATCATAGGGCCAACCATTGATGCTAACGTTTCGTTAGGCCACCAACCTGTTGGGATGAATAGTGCTGTAATGAAACCCCACGCAATAAATGCGCCGATGTTTGGCATTACCATATTGGATAAGAAACGACCAAAGTTTTGAACCTTGATCTTCGCTTCTGGTGATAACATAGGTAGAACCCCGTAGTGTATTGGTTGGTCAAATGACCGAAAATGTGTGCTCAAAAGTTGATTGAAATGTATCACAACATTTCCAAAATGCACCTCAAGCCAATTTTCGTGATTGTGGTCACACACAAAAAACACTTAGGGGTTACCGAGAACGATTTAGATCACAAAAGCGCCATGAATTAAAATTACAAAGCAAAATTATCGATAATAAATCTCACTTACACACGACCCAGATCACACTTACAAGTCCAATCATCAAAAATAATTAGCGATACAGATCACACTTAATAAAGGACACACCTTAAACACTATAAACCATGTATGATGGAACGCCATTCCAAGTGCATTTTATATGCACTCAGATGAACTTATCTTGTTATTTTGTGATTTAATTACAAAATCAGATTAATGCCTATTTTTCAAAATTCTGATTTTCCCAGCCCCCAAACCTCAAAATACATGAGCAATGAAGGAACGAAATTGCTTAAAATAGATGTGTTATTCTAGTAACGCCTACCCCAACGTCATCCAGTAGCCCAATAACGACTTAAGAGAAGACTATGTCAGACAAGATCTCCACATCAGCTCTCGCTAAACAGAGAGATATAGAAGCTAAAACTCTATTCAGTGACCTAAAAGCGGCCGGCTATATCGTACGTTCACAGGATCGATGGGTGCTGACCGAACGAGGTGAAAGCTTTGGTGGGGAGTATGTAGAACACAAAAAGTTTGGTGCCTTCATTGTCTGGCCTGAGAAGCTACTTATCGATTTGGACACCTTCTCAGGGCAAACACTAACCGCAACTCAACTTGGGAGTGCTTTCAAGCTCAGCGCAAAGAAAATTAACCTCTTGCTCAATGAACTTGGTTGGATAACAAGAGAAGAAGACGGTTGGCACGTCACCTCGACAGGTTTAAAGGCCGGTGGTGAACAGAGAGAAGATAAAGCCACACAAAACTTATTCGTGGTGTGGCACGATTCATTAGTCCGTAATAAACGTTTGAGGCAATCAGTTGTTGAATTCCTAGGGCACGATGCAGAAAGCCACTCAACGGACGTGTCATTTTCTAGCTTCCGCCAGAAGTTAGAGGCCAAGCATAGAACCTCAGATGGGCACTATGTGCGTTCAAAAGGAGAGCTAATCATCGACAACTGGCTATATATGGCAGGTGTGGTACATGCGTACGAGCGTCCACTGCCAATAGCGAAAGAAGTGATCAGTGACTTTTATCTTCCAAGCGGCAAAGTATACATTCAATTCTGGGGAACCGACTCTGCGCCAATCGCCGAGGAAAAACGTGAAGCGACGAGAAAAATCTATGATGAGCATGGTTTTGGCTTAATCGAAATCACACCGGAAGATATCCCAAACCTAGACAGCGTCCTTCCACCATTATTGCGCCAATATGGCATCAAGGCATACTAAGCGACTGAATCTAGACAATTCAAACCTATTGAGATCACACTTATCGAATTATTATGGACATTATTTACCATAGTGATTTGATATGTTCGCTATTTTTCCCAAGTCATTCTTCTATTATCTTACCTCCATCGATTTGAGCTACCGCAGATACTCGATTAATTGGGGCATGTTCGATAACTATTTAGACGTTCAATCTGTTGAGATTCGTTTAAATGCGTTATCTGTTTATTGTTGACGTTACCGAACATAACACCCTACGACATTTATTATTAATAGATATTAGGATTCAACATGACTAATCCAATCATTACTGATCTAAACACTCGTTACACAGCTAAAAAATACGATGCAGAAAAACGCATCTCTGCGGAAGACATGGAAGTAATCAAAGAAGCACTTCGTTTGTCAGCTTCTTCTATCAACTCTCAGCCTTGGAAATTCATCATCATTGAGAGCGACGAAGCAAAACAGCGCTTCCACAATACTTTCGAGAACATGTTCCAGTTTAACCAACCACATGCGAAAGAAGCGTCACACACAATCCTGTTCGCTCACGATCCTAAGTACACTAAAGAGAAATTCGCGAAACGCGCAGATACGGAAGTAAGCTCTGGTCACCTACCTGCTGAAATGTATGAACAGTTCTTAGATGCTTACGCATTCGCAGAAATGAACACTGACGAAACAGGTTTCAACGGTAACTGGACTAAGTCTCAAGTGTACATCGCACTGGGTAACACACTGCACACGCTTGCTCGCCTTGGTATCGCTTCAACTCCAATGGAAGGTGTAGACGCGGCTATGATCAGCGAAGAGTTTGCTGACGAGCTAGAAGGTCACGTTGTTGATGTAGCACTGGCTATCGGTTACCACAAAGACGGCGAAGACTACAACCACGGTAAACCAAAAGCGCGTTTAGCTCTTGATGAAGTCGTGACTACGCTTTAAAAACTAACCAATAAATTGCACTGCTTATTTGGCCAGACTTTCGTCTGGCCTTTTTTATGCGCGCCTTTTGGTTGTTGGTCAGCATTGGAAACCAACAGAGTTAAATGGACACTTTAGAATCATATTAATCACAAAAATTAGAATGTCATAAAGACACAAAAACAAGCTCAAAAACCAAACAAAACCATCAAAAACAACACTTTAAAAACATGGCACGACTAGTGCAATGATGACCTTAGAAATTCAAATAAGGTATTATCATTATGACTATTCACGTTAAATCAAATGTTCACTGGGTTGGTATTCACGATTGGGAAACCGAGCATTTCCATGGCAAGGAATATCACATGAACAAAGGCACCAGTTATAACTCGTACCTAATCCGTGAAGAGAAGACGGTGCTTGTCGATACCGTTGACCATCGCTTTACAGAGCAATTCCTTGCAAACCTTGAGATGGAAATCGACATCAACGAGATCGACTACATCATTTGTCAGCATGCCGAAGAAGACCACTCCGGCGCTCTTGCGGCGCTACTTGCTAAGATCCCTGATACCCCGGTCTAC
The DNA here is from genome assembly GCF_016406055.1 of Vibrio sp. IB15. Classification (NCBI taxonomy): domain Bacteria; kingdom Pseudomonadati; phylum Pseudomonadota; class Gammaproteobacteria; order Vibrionales; family Vibrionaceae; genus Vibrio; species Vibrio sp. IB15. Next base: position 82,595 of record NZ_JAEFCE010000016.1, on the reverse strand, counting down.
TGCACAGAAGCGGGTGTGAACTCGATTGTCGGCCATCATCACCAGCCAGACTGGAACTTTAGAACGGTAAAAACCGGCGACACACTGGATATCGGTAATGGTAAGCAACTTATCTTTGTTGAGATGAAGATGCTGCACTGGCCAGATTCAATGGCAACTTACCTAACAGGCGACGAAATTCTGTTTAGTAATGATGCCTTTGGCCAACACTACTGCGATGAAAACCTGTTCAACGACCAATTAGACCAAGTTGAATTGCACGAACAGTGCCTACGTTACTTCTCGAATATCCTGACGCCATTTGCACCTCTAGTAAAAGCCAAGATCGAAGAAGTATTGAGTTTAGGTATACCGATTGATGTGATCGCCACTTCTCACGGCTGTATTTGGCGAGATAACGCCACCCAGATCGTAGAGCCATACTACGAATGGTCGAAAGCTTATAAAGAAGACCGCATCACGATTGTGTACGACACTATGTAGAACAACACTCGTATGATGGCCGATGCCATTGCGAAGGGAATTCATAAAGGGAGCCCAGAAACGGCAATCAAGGTGTTCAATATTTCCAAGCATGATAAGAACGACATCCTTGCCAATATCTTCAGTTCAAAAGGCGTACTTGTTGGCTCATCAACCATGAACAATGTGATGATGCCGCAAATCGCAGCCTTACTAGAAGAGATACACGGCTTACGCTTTGCCGGAAAAAGAGCCGCGGCATTCGGTTCTTCAGGCTGGACTGGTGGCGCAGTAAAACGTATTGATGCTCGCCTACGTGAAGCAAACTTCGAAGTCAGCGCTCCGCAACACATCCATTGGAAACCAGACACAGATGCCCTTCGTCAATGCATCGATTACGGCATGACATTGGCTGAAGTTTGGCGCACCGATGCAAACGAGGTAAGTAAGGCTAAACAAGTTGAACGCAGCGTAAAGAAAATCGACACTCCGGACAATCAGCCAGAACAAACAACTGAACCAGAAGCCGTTGCAGCAGTTTCTACCAAAGAAGCACAGCAGGCAGAGATGCAATCCACTCACAACGAAGATTGCACATGCTGGCGCTGCTCGGTTTGTGAATGGGTATACGACCCACAATTAGGTGAACCGTACCAAGGTGTTGAACCAGGGACACCATGGGCACAAGTACCTGATGACTTCCTTTGCCCTGAGTGCCATTTAGGCAAAGAAGTATTTGTGGAGAAGTAACATGTCGAACATTGTGATTGTGGGTGGCGGTTTCGCTGCCCTACAAACTATCAAGATGGTACGTAAGCTCGACCAAGACATCGCGATCACCATGATCACGGCAGATTCGGGGGTTGAGTACAGTAAACCAAATCTTTCGCATGCGTTTAGTCAGGCGCAAACGCCAGAGACACTCTTAATACAATAACGCTCAACAGTTGGCTGAGCAGTACAACTTGGTTATCAAGACCAAAGCACAGGTCAGAGAAATCGATATTGAGCAACAATGTGTTCATGTCGGTGATGACACCATTCACTATTCGAAGTTGGTATTAGCAACGGGAGCAACACCATTTATTCCACCAGCAAAAGGGTTAAAACGTGGTGCGACAATCACGCTCAATAGCCTGGAGGAGTTTGAAAAGCACAAAGCGAAGATCGATGATGCTCGTCGTGTCACTGTGATTGGTGGGGGCCTAATCGGAGTCGAACTTGCCTTTGACCTCCAAATCGCAGGAAAAGATGTCACGATCATCGAACCCGCGAGCTATCTATTGAGCAGCTTGGTGCCACCTTTCGTTTCTCTAGAGTTGGAGCAAATGTTAAGACAATCAGGGGTGACCGTTGAAACAGACTCTGCCATTTGTCGAGCGACTTACCTAAAAGAGGACATAAGGTTACAAACCACCTCTTCTCGATTAATACGAACCGATGCGGTGATTGCAGCAGCAGGGCTGAAACCGAACACGACATTGGCGACACAAGCCGGAGTCACCGTCAACAAGGGGATCGTTGTCGACCAAACCATGAAAACCAGTGCTAACAATGTGTATGCGATTGGTGATTGCGCCGAAATTGAAGGGCGTATCATGGCTTATCTCCAGCCCGCGATCTTGTCTGCTAATGTGTTGGCAAAGCAGCTCATTACGAGTGATGGCATGCCCGAGGAAGCTGACATCAAACTCAAGTTACCTCATATCATTACAAAGGTGAAGACCCCAAGCTACCCGATTCAGCTTGCAGGCCGCGATCTACAAACGGCTCAAAGCTGGGAGACTCGCTTTGACCCGAAAGGCATTATCGCAAAAGACTTTAATGTAGATAATCAATTGGTTGGGTTTATCGTCACTGGAGAGCACACTAAAGCTGCATTCCCGCTGCTCAAAGAGCTACAGACAAGCTCACCCGCTTAATCTCAATGACATAAGCTCAATAGCTCAAGCTCAATAACATAAGCGGCGTCCTACAAAACGAAAAAAGCCAGTCAATAGACTGGCTTTTTTATGCGTTAAGCAAGGTGTTCACATTAACCGATAAACGAGATGTAACCTTGCAGGATAATCAGGTTAACGATATCAATGAAGAATGCGCCAACGATTGGCACCACCATGAACGCCTGTGGTGATGGACCGAATCGGTTCACCAAAGAGCCCATGTTCATTACCGCTGTAGGTGTTGCGCCTAGGCCGAAACCACAGTGACCGCCCGACATAACCGCTGCATCGTAGTTTGAACCCATCACTTTAAACGTCACAAAGTAAGAGAACAGACCAAGCACCACTGCTTGAACACTCAAGATCACCAAGAATGGGATCGCAAGGTCGAAGATGTTCCACAGTTTCAGGCTCATTAATGCCATCGCTAAGAATAGAGACAATGACACAGTACCCAAAATATCAACGGTTTCGCTGTCGGTTTTATGCAGCTTAGTCACTTCAAAAACGTTCGTGATGAACACACCGATAAACAGAGCATAAACAAAGTCAGGAATCATCAACCAAGAAATTTCAAAGGTTGATACCCACTCTTCAAGGTATCTTGCACCCGTAATACAGATAAGAAGAATGAACAAAACTTCAATTACCTTCTTGGCTGTCACTTTATCTTCTTCGTACTCGTTATACGTCACCAGCTCAGGGAAACGCTCGTGCGTTTGTGTGCCCGTGCCGTACTCTGATTCAAGATTGTTTTTGTCGATCAGTTTTTGCGCTACAGGGCTACCGATGATACCGCCAACGATTAAACCAAAGGTTGCCGAAGCCATCGCGATTTCTAGCGTGTTGGCAATGCCATAAGTATCAGCAAAGGTTTGCGACCAAGCTGCACCTGTACCGTGACCACCAGATAGCGTAATAGAACCTGCAATCAAGCCCATTAGCGGCTCAAGACCAAGCGCGGTAGCTAACGTCACACCCACACCATTTTGGATGATGATGTATACCGACGCGACGCCCAAGAACAAGAATACCTTCGCACCGCCTTTCATTAACTGTGTGTAATTAGCAGCAAGACCTACAGTCGCAAAGAACATCAACATGAATGTGTTCTGTAAAGGTAGGGAGAATTCTAGATCAACGCCGTTAAAATGCAGGCCTGTAATCGCAAAAGCAACAATTAAGCCGCCCACGATGGGCTCTGGGATATTGTACTTTTTGAGAATCGGTAGCTTTGCGTTTACAAAATGACCTAGAAACAAAACGCTGATCGCGATTAAGAAAGATTCTAGTGGCCCTATTGAAATTAATTGATTCATATAACCTCTATTGTTTTACGTTCTCATCTTCCTTAATGAGTCTAGTTTTATCTGTAAGTATTTGTGTTGCTCTGCCTATATTTGTGCAAATTGATGAGAAATTGTTGGATTAGAAACCGAACACATTAGCGTGTCAGCTAAGTGTCATGTTAGTAACACGTTAACTTTAGTAGGCGATGAGAGATTCTATGACCCAAATCAACACCTATCTGTTTATCTTATCGCCGATGCGATCGTCGATTTAACCCTTTCTGAATACCTAAAAAAGCAAAAAGGAGCTATTACTAGCTCCTCTTTTATTACCATCGCTGGTAATTAGAATTTTTTCGGGGCATAACCCGTCATAACCTCAATGCGAAGCTCTTTACCAATCTTCGTCATTGGGTGAACAACGACTAATCCTTTTACAGACTTTTTCAGTTTACCCATATCCGCTTGCTCAGCTTTAGTAATTTCGCGACTAAATGGCATATCAAGCAACGATTTACGTTCTTGATTCACATCGTAGCTTTGTTTGTGCTTAAGCTGGGCAATCTTCTTTGTTAGCTTTTTGATTTCTTCTTCAAATTGACGAACAACAGGACGATCATTACGAGCTTTAGCAGCCGCTAACTTATGGCGACACTTGTCTAAACGGTTGTTAATTTGTTGAAGTTCGTTTTTAGCACTCATAATAATTTCCTAAGATTAAGCAAGCTAATTCGGATTGGGGCGCGGAGTATAGCACAAGGGTTTACCTGAACCGAAATTTATCTGATAAATAGCCTTTGGGAGTGCAAAATGAAGCGTCAGACAAGACCTAGACGTTTACTTTGTACTTCAAATCTTGTGCTTCATCGCCAGTCATTCCTCGGAAACCCCAACAATGCGAAGGCTGCTCTTTAATGGTGATTTCAATATCGATCGGAGAGATAGAGAGCTGCTTTTCAATCGCAGAAAATATCTTCTTAATTAAGCGCTTTTTGGTGTTAACAGCGCGTCCCTCCATCATATTAATCTCGATAACGGTATAGGCCTGCGTTCGACCTTTTAAATAAAAGAAGTCATCTCGTTCCAACGACACAAAACGATGTGCACGCTTGTCATCTGGCAACCCCATCTCACTATTTAAGCACTCTTTGATACCATAAATAACAATCATGACCAGTCCTTCGATGTGATGTTAAGTAAACAAGAAAGTTAGAAAGAGGCAGCTATCTACCCTTCCTGCTCACTTAATATTGACCCACATACCACCTAATGACATCGACTAAAGAAGAGATGAACGATGAATTTATGAACAAGTGCAACAAAAACCATACTCTTCTATCGCAGCTTGTTTACTAAACAACTTCGATTAATAAACAACCACCTCTTGACCTAGATTGATCGAACCTCTCAAACAGTCCGTATACCCTGTTAAATCATCTTTGAACCAAGGAGTGCTATGTGCCCAATTCAACTGGGAAGATCTCACGGACAAAAACTAATCCAGACAACCCCGTAGAGTCTCCTCTAGATCTTGCTGTATTCCCTCTACCCATCTTTCTTTTACCAGGAGGAAGACAAAGGCTGAGAATCTTCGAACAAAAATATCTCACCATGGTGGCGCACGCTGCCAAAGGCGAAGGTTTCATTATCGCGACGCAAGACAACACAAAGTCCGAAAGTCTGAGTACGTGGGGAACCAAGGTATCGATTGTCGACTTCAACATGTCGGATGAACAGTTGTTAGAGATTGATGTAGAAGGTCAAAACTTGGTGCAGTTGTACTCCTCGTATCGCCAAAGTGATGGCCTAATAAAAAGCCAATTCCGTGATTTACCCCATTGGCCTGCACTCGATTATGATGTACCCAATGTCTTTACTGCATTTCTAGTGCAGCTGTTTCGCGACCACGACTCAATTAGAACGCTCTACCCGACCCCTGATTTTGATAGCCCGCAGTGGATTTGTGCACGATTGCTCGAGATGATGCCAATTCCATTAGAAAAGAAATCTGAATTTACAGAGCCTGCGAGTTTCCCTTCGCTAGTTCCTTTTTTGAATCAAATCATTACGGGGCAGTGAACACTTTTTTTCACTATAATTTTGTATAGTAAAAATTAATTTAAACAAAAGTGATCCCGACTGAAGCTTTGCACGTAGTACTACTCAAATTCGCATGATGGTTTTTGACTATGCAAGTGGAAAGCAGAAGTAAAGGGAAGGGCAAGGAGCATGTCATCATTCCCGACAACAAACTACCGAGTGTAAACAAGGTACCTACAGAGCTCTCAAGCTGGTTGATTTCAGTGGGAGAAAACCGAGACAAGCAGGCATTCACCTGTTTGTTTAAGTTCTTTGCACCCAAAATCAAACGTTTCGGAATCAGCAAACTTGGCGGCGAAGCTGCCGCTAACGAACTGGTACAAGACACTATGACCAACGTTTGGAAGAAAGCTCACCTCTACAATGAAGTTAAAGGTGCGGCGACCACTTGGGTCTACACAGTAATGCGAAATGCAGCTTTCGATATGCTTCGTAAAGTGAAATCAAAAGCAGAGCAAACGATAGCCGACGACATTTGGCCATTAGACGCTATGGTGGCTGAGACTCAAAACGAAGATTTGCCGTTTGGCGATCATCTTATGAGCCGGCATGTTATGACGCAAATCGAGAAGCTTCCCTTAGCTCAGAAAACCATAGTGAAAGGTGTTTACTTTCAAGAGCTGTCACAAGAGCAACTTGCTCAGCAACTCGGCGTCCCACTCGGAACCGTGAAATCCCGTTTAAGACTCGCGCTAGCCAAACTCAAGGTTCACATGGGAGAACAAAGCCATGATTAAACATCACCCAAACGATGCAATATTGGAAAACTTCGTTGATGGCACGCTTGCTGACTCGGTTTCTCTAATTGTGTCTAGCCATGTAGAAATGTGTGAACATTGTCAGGCAAAGGTACAGCAGCTAACGGCTAGTTTAGCAGACAGCGTGTTTGATGAGCAGCAAACAGCAACAACAAACGAACAATGTGGCTTCCTTACCAACGACATAGAATTCGATTTTGATGTGATTGATCGGATCACTGCAGATTTGGCGCAATCAATCGAGGTGGAATCAAAATCCGAGCAAGTGACAGTCGCTGATACTACCTTCATTATTCCACGAGCTTTGAGTTCAATCGCGAGAAGGGACTGGATGAACCTAGGGAAGATATCTCGAGCACGACTCGATTTTGAAGACGACGCACACCACACTAGTTTGTTGCACATCGATAAGAATGGACAAGTACCTTGCCACACACACAAGGGCTTCGAAATTACTCTATTGTTGGAAGGCAGTTTCGAAGATGAGATGGGTGTCTACAACAAAGGCGATTTCATTTGGTTGGATGGAAATCATACCCATCAGCCAGCAACGAAAGAAGGGTGTGTGTGCCTGACGGTGTCAAGCGACGCCTTGTACTTCACCAAAGGGGTGAGCCAACTGTTCAACCCACTGGGTAAATACATTTATTAAGTTACATTACAGAACTTTTAAAGTCGGCTAGGAAACAATCTTAAAAACGACTAAATTAATGTGGGGTAAGCAACATCCCACAGAACAAGAAATAAAATGAGCAATGAGCGTAAGGAACTGACCAATGGATAAAAAAATAAAAATAGGCATTAGTGCATGTGTCGCCGGTCATAAAGTTAGGTTCGATACTGGCCACAAACGTTCTCGCTTCTGTACTGAAGACCTTGCAGATTATGTTGAACTTGAGCCAGTGTGCCCTGAAATGGCAGTTGGTTTGCCAACGCCTCGCCCAACTATTCGTCAGACACGGATGTTAGACGATATCATTCACGTATCCCGTCCTGATGGTACTGGCGACGTCACTGATGAGCTAATCGAATTCGGTCAAAACTACTCCAAGAACAACCAACATATCGCTGGTTTCATCGTGTGCCAAAAGAGCCCAACTTGCGGCATGGAGCGCGTTAAGGTGTACCACCATCACGGCCGCGGCTCTGAGTCAACAGGGATTGGCATGTTCACTAAGCAAGTTATGGAAGGTAACCCTTTGCTGCCTGTGGAAGAAAATGGTCGCCTGAACGATCCGATTTTGCGCGAAAACTTCATGACTCGTGTTTTCACGTATCAGAAGTGGTTAGACCTAGTAGATGAAGGAATTACTAAACACAAGCTTATCCAGTTCCATAGTGCCCATAAATATCTAGTAATGTGTCATCACGTTGAAGGCTACAAAAGCCTTGGCAAGTTACTAGCAGGCAACGAGCTAGAGATAAATGAGCTTGCAGATAAGTACATCGAAGGGCTGATGACGGCATTATCACACCACGCAAACCGTGGTACGCACGCCAACACGCTTCAACACCTTCAAGGTTACTTTAAGAAGCAGCTCAGCAGTGCTAATAAGCAAGAGTTATCTAACCAGATTGCTTCCTTCAGAGAGGGCGTGATTCCGCTATTAGTGCCTCTAACACTGATCAATCACTACTTGATGGAATACCCAAACGAGTACCTGCAATCACAGGTTTACCTGAACCCTCACCCGCAAGAACTTAAACTGAGATACGGATATTGAGCGACATTCTATGGATAAGACGAGACCTGCGCATTTACGATAATCCAGCTCTCGTCTCAGCAATCGAAAACGGCGTTTCAATCGCCGTTTTTATTTCTACACCACAAAAGTGGCATCAGCATCACCTTGCTCCTATTAAAGCAGACTTTATCTTCCGTCATTTAAAGCAACTGGAAGCTGAACTCGCCGACTTGGGCATAACCCTGCTGCACCTCAAAGCGACCGATTTTGATGATCAAGCCAAGCAGTTGACCGAGCTGTACCAACAACTCGGTTCTCAGGTTGTTTTCGCCAATTCAGAGCCAGAGGTCGATGAACAAGCTCGTGACCAAAAACTGATATCGAGCGGTATAAATCTTCAGATCAGTGACTGTGATGTAATGCTCCCTCTAGGCAGTGTGCTTAACCAGCAAGGTGAGATGTTCAAAGTATTCACGCCATTTAAAAATGCCTGGTTAAAAGAAGTGCAAGCAAAAGGCATTCAATGCAGTCCTGCTGCGCTCACTTCTAAAAACAATGCTAAAGCCCTATTGCCTGACAACCTGCAAACGCTCCAGCTTGCCAGTAACTATGACTTCGACTTTCCGCGTGTCGACTCAAGCCGTTGGCCACTAAGCCAATACGTACTCGGCAATGTGATACCTAACTTCCTAGCCAACAAGGTCAACGACTACGCTCACCTGAGAGATATCCCTTCAGTAAAAGGGACTTCAGGTTTATCGCCTTACTTAGCAATTGGTGCAGTAAGCCCAAGATGGTTAGCCATTCAGCTCATCCAACAGCAACCCGATTTACTGTTTGATACCCAGCTGCCCGCTTTTTCTTGGCTTAATGAACTAATTTGGCGAGATTTTTATAAGCATTTGATGTTCCATCACCCTAAACTGATTAAAGGCGCTAACTTTCAGCAGAAATACAACGGCTTAGATTGGTATAAAGATCATCCGAGCTTCAAAGCGTGGTGTGAAGGGAAAACAGGCTACCCCCTAGTTGATGCGGCCATGCGTCAACTAGTTGAAACTGGCTGGATGCACAACAGGTTAAGAATGGTAGTCGCTAGCTTCCTAACTAAACATTTGTTGATTGACTGGCGTTGGGGTGAGCGCTTCTTTATGGAACACCTAATTGACGGTGATTTTAGTGCCAACAATGGCGGCTGGCAGTGGGCTTCAAGTACCGGCTGTGATGCACAACCTTACTTCCGAATCTTCAATCCGATCACACAGAGTAAAAAGTTTGATCCGAAAGGAATTTTTATCCGTAAGTACATACCAGAGCTGAAAAATATTCCAGACAAGCATGTGCACTTCCCACATGATTACATAGCAAAAAACGGAATAAACAGTGAATACTGGCAACCCATCGTTGAACATAAAGAAGCACGATTGAGAGCCTTAGCCTTTTTCAAATAATTAGAGTGAATATTATGGATAACTCTCTATGGCTTGATAACTTTCTCAACATGTATCGAGAGCTCGGAACGGACAATTTCGACGTGCTAAAGACGGTTTATCACCCTAATATCGAATTCCAAGACCCGCTGCATCATGTCAGCGGGATCGCAGCGCTAACTCATTATTTCGACAACATTTACACGCAAGTGACTAGCTGTAACTTTCACATCGAGCACACGTTTGAAGTCAACGGAGAAGCATCGGTGTATTGGACAATGCACTTTGTACACAAGCAACTTAATGGGCAGAAGCCTATCGAAGTGCAAGGCCACAGCCATCTAAAAATGCTCGATGATCAAGTGATTTACCACAGAGACTATCTCGATGTCGGCTCTATGTTGTATGAACATATTCCGGTGTTGGGCTGCGCCATCAAATCCATTAAGAAAAGAGCGAGCCGATAATGCGTATTATGATTACAGGTGCTACCTCTGGTATCGGCCAATCACTCGCTCTCGATTATGCCCAGCAAGGACATCAAGTCATTGCGTGCGGTCGTAGCCAAGATAAGTTACAGACTCTAGTCGATTCGCACGAAACTGACATCACAGAGTCCTCTATTACCCCTCTGTGCTTTGACCTGACGGATTATCACCACTTTCCGGATCTTGACCAAGACAATCCACTTGACCTCCTGATTCTCAATGCAGGCGACTGTGAATACATCGATGACCCAGTCAACTTTGATGCGGAGCTTTTTGAGCGCGTCATCAACATTAACTTAATCTCTATCGGCTACGCTCTAAAGTCTTGGTTGAAAAACATTAAACCCGGCGGACGCTTAGTTTTAGTAAGCTCTAGCGCTAGCTTTCTGCCTCTGCCAAGAGCTGAGGCTTATGGCGCTTCAAAAGCAGCACTCACTTACTTAGGAAGAACACTTTCGGTTGATCTTGCCAAGCATAATATTCATGTCTCAATTGTGCATCCTGGCTTTGTGGAAACACCATTAACCGAGCGAAACACGTTCGCTATGCCTATGATTATAAGTAGTGAGGCTGCAACTCAGCGAATCGTTAACGGAATTGCTCAAGGAAAGAGCGAGATCGATTTCCCTCGACGATTCATCTTGTTGATGAAGCTATTAAGAATGCTTCCAACTTCAGTTTGGCAAAAACTCGCTTCAAGGATGGTATAACAATGAAGAAAATCGCCATTATTGGTTCAGGCATTTCTGGACTCACTTGCGCGCACATATTAGATAAACACCACGACGTAACAGTATTCGAAAAAAATGATTACGTTGGTGGGCACACCGCCACCGTTGATATTGAACATCAAGGCTCGGCGTTCTCGATTGATACAGGCTTCATCGTGTTCAACGATCGAACCTACCCAAACTTTAATCAACTACTCGAACAGTTGGGTGTCGAACGACAACCGACAGAAATGAGCTTCAGTGTACATAACACAACCACTCAGTTTGAATACAATGGCCACAGCATCAACTCGCTGTTTGCGCAGAGGAGCAACATCTTCAAACCACAGTTCTGGGCATTAATCTCTGACATTCTCAAATTCAACAAGTTGTGTAAGGCTCAATTCGAAAGTAACCAATTCACACCTGACGTTACCCTTGGCAGTTTCCTACGTGACAATCAATTTTCTGACTTCTTTAGCCAACACTACATTCTGCCAATGGGGGCGGCTATTTGGTCAACCAGCCTTGAAGAGATGGAAGAGTTTGAACTTAAGTTCTTCATACAGTTCTTCTACAACCACGGCCTGCTAGATATCACCAATCGTCCTCAATGGTATGTGATTCCAAAAGGTTCTCGTTCTTATGTTGAGATCATCCTTTCTCGCCTAAGCAAGCCAGTGGCATTAAACACATCGATTCAACAAGTCACTCGCCATGAAACCGGCGTGACTATCAAATTTGAAGACGGTGCAACAAAGCAATTTGATGAGGTGATTTTCGCTTGCCATTCAGACCAAGCGTTAGCACTGCTAGGCGATGCAACACCTGAGGAGAGAAAGGTATTGGGTGAAATACCCTACAGCCGCAACGAAGTAGTTCTTCATACCGATACCAGCTTGCTACCAGACAGAAAGCTGGCGTGGGCAAGTTGGAACTACATGCTGGATGGTAATAGCAAGCGACCAGCTTGTGTCACTTACAACATGAATATTCTGCAGGGAATAGAGAGCAAAGATACCTTCTGCGTGACCTTAAACCAGAGTGAAGCCATTGCTCCAGAAAAGATCATCCGAAGCTTTGTGTATCACCACCCAGTATTGAACTCCAACACAGTCAATGCACAACAACAGCGTGACCGCATTTGCGGTAAACAGAATACGCATTTCGCAGGCGCGTATTGGTACAACGGGTTCCACGAAGATGGCGTGCATAGCGCATTGGATGTGACCAAGCGCTTTGGTCTGGATCTCAGCACGAGCACAGCACAATGAACACCGAGGCCCTAGCATCCAACACAGAAATAGCATCTGAACAGAGTGAAGAGTTCAGCGGTATCTATTGGGGAAACGTCAGACATCGCCGCTTTGGTGATATCCCCCATGAGTTCAGCTACCAGCTCTACATGATGGGGCTAGATATCGATGAGCTGCCTAAGACCACTGCGAGAAGTGTGCTGTTTGGGACTCGCTGGTACAACCCGATTCGCTTTGTCGAATCGGATTATCTTGCTGAAAAAGAAGAAAATGCGATTAGCGATGAACCTAAATCTCTAAAACAACGTATAGCATCCAAAGTACAACAGCTTGGTGGCGATTGGTCTGATGTAAACCGAGTAACAATGCTGGCTCAATGCCGATGTTTAGGTATTTACTTTAGTCCCATCAACTGCTTTTTCTGTTACGACGAAGCAGACGAGTGTCGCTACATGTTGGCCGAGGTTAGCAACACTCCTTGGCGAGAAAGGCACTATTATCTAATCGACATGCGCCAAGAGTTGAAAGTTAAAAAAGATTTTCACGTTTCGCCGTTCATGGATTTAAACATGACCTATTTTTGGAAAATTAAGCCACCAGCGAAACGAACGCTCGTCCACATCGAAAGCCGCAGAAGCGAACGAATATTCGATGCGACACTAGCGCTGACTAAGCAGTCAGTAACGAAAGCAAACATTAGGCGAACGGTTTTTAAGATCCCAGCAATGACAGTGAAGGTCGTGATGGGGATTTATTATCAGGCTCTCAAGTTATTCCTGAAAAAAGTACCGTTTGTGGCGCATCCGGACTCGACACCTTAAGCGCCAGAACCAATACTCGATTATGTTGTGAGTGTGCTCAAATCAACGAACGGCACCCAACTTAGTTGATAAAAAGTTAGAATGAATTCTCAGCGAGGTTGACATGGAACAGCTTGCAAAACAAAACAACAACATTGAACACCAAGCCAAAGCCGTTGCTGTTTCAAGCAACTGTAAGTATCGAGCTTTAATTTTTAAGGTCCTAGAGCGTCTGCAATTTGCAACGCTGGAAATCATCGAGCGGGACCAGCATTCGGTGTTTGGTGACAGAGAAGCAGACTTAAAAGGTCGAATCGTGATTCATGATGCGACCTTTTTTAAAGATGTTGTTATTAACGGCAGTATTGGCGCATCCGAAGCCTACATTGATGGGAAATGGACCAGTCCAAATCTAACCCGCGTTATCCAGATTATGGCTCGCAACCAATCCCAATTAGATGAGCTAGACGACAAAACCCAGTGGATTTCTCGCATTAAGAATCTACTGCTTCGTCGCAAAAACGCCAACACCGAGCAAGGCTCTAAGCGAAACATTTTGGCTCACTACGACATCGGTAATGAGCTGTACGAACGTTTTCTTGATAGCTCAATGCAGTACTCGTCAGCGATCTACAGCGAAGACGCATTAACCCTTTCTAAAGCACAACAAAACAAGATGAGAACCATCTGTGAGCGTTTAGAACTTTCAGAATCGGATAGCGTGGTTGAAATAGGGACTGGCTGGGGTGGTTTAGCAATCTTCATGGCACAACATTATGGCTGCCACGTCACCACCACCACTATTTCAGATGCACAACACGAGCTAGCAGAGCAGCGCGTAAAATCGCTCGGATTAACCGACAAAATTACTCTACTCAAAGAAGACTATCGCAACCTCACGGGTGAATACGATAAGTTGGTTTCCATTGAGATGATAGAAGCGGTAGGTCACGAATACCTGCAAACCTTCTTTGAGAAATGCTCTTCATTGTTGAAGCCTTCCGGCAAAATGCTGATTCAAGCGATTACCATCGCTGATGGGCGTTATGAAAAGTACCGTAAAGGCGTCGACTTTATCCAAAAGTACATTTTCCCTGGCGGCTGCTTACCTTCTGTATCAGTGATGACCCAGCATCTTGCGACCAGTACCGACCTTGTCGTTCAAGAGATCGACGATATTGGTCTGCATTACGCTCGCACACTGAATGACTGGAACATTGCCTTTCAAAACAGCTGGGAAGAATTGCAGTCTCTGGGCTATTCAGAAGAGTTCAAGCGCCTTTGGACCTTCTACTTCTGCTACTGTGAAGGTGCGTTCAAAGAGCGAGTGATCAGCACTCACCATTTAGTCGCAAGAAAACCTCGTTACTTTGGAGCGAAAGATGAAACGGTTTTGGATTATTAATCTCATTCTGTTTCAAGCGACCTGGGTTTGTAGCGCGTTCTTCACCGCTCAAGCCCCGTTCGTAACGCCGCTGCTGGTGATCATTCACTTCCTATTATCACCGACTCGCCACAGCGACATTAAAATACTCGTTTTATTACCATTGGGGCTACTGCTTGATAGCCTCATGCTTCACTTCGGCGTCTTCGCCGTCGACCCTGCCATTGCCAATCAATCATGGTTCCCTGTATGGCTCGTCTGCCTATGGATCATGTTCTTGATTAGTTTCAACCACAGCCTTAACTGGCTCTTAAAATGCTCAAAAGTGATCTTGTTCGCCTTAGGGTTCGTAGCGGGTACTAGTAGTTATTGGGGAGGAATCAAAGCGGGAGCCCTCCTTGCTACTTGGCCAGATGCATCGGTAGTTGCTGCCCTTGCGTTGAGTTGGGGGATATTTTTGCCTCTTCTTGTGGCCGCCTACTCCAACTTAATGAAACCGACAATGGCAAGGACAACGAGGTGACTTATGGCTTACTCACTCAAACGGACACAGGCGCTCCACTCAGAGAGCACTGAGAGTGGCGCGTGTGCCCAATCTAACACTCAAACGGCTGTAAACAATCAGTACATGAAAGCAAATTTAGGGGCCTTCACCCTCTCTCTATTAATCGCAGCAATGCTGTTTGCTGGTCAAGCTCGCGCCTCTGCTGTCGACGATTTAAATAAGCGCGGACAAGGGGAAATGAATTACCTATTTTGGACCCTCTACTCTGCTGAATTCTACACCGCACCTTCGAGTTCAGAACGCGCTTTGAAAATAGAGTACTACCGCGCGATAGACAGTAAGGACCTAGTCGAAGCAACCGAGGATCAGTGGAACAAGCTCGGCTACCCTAACAGCAACATCGAGCGCTGGTTGAAGCCACTCTATTCAATGTGGCCAAATGTAGAAGCTGGAAGCACACTGACGATTCGTGTTGAAGAAGACAACGTGAGCCGTTTTTACTTCGATGAGCAACCTATCGGTGTCATTCAAGACAAACAATTTGGCGATGCCTTCCTTGCTATCTGGCTCTCTGAAAACACCTCCGAACCAGGCCTACGCAAACAACTATTAGGTTTGAATAAATGAATCCAAAAACAACAATAATCAAATTTGCTCTAGCAATACTGTCTCTTAGTTGGCTAACAGGCTGCGGCTCTGCCAGCCTTGATAATCACGTCGACACAACACCAGAGCTCAAACTTGAGACCTTCTTCAATGGCGAGTTAATGGCTTACGGTATGGTACTCGACCGCTCCGGCAACTTGCTACGACGCTTTGATGCCAAACTGATCGCTACGTGGGAAGGCAACAACGGTGAAATCAAAGAGTGGTTCTCATTTGCCGATGGTGAACGCTCAACCCGAATTTGGAACCTGATAAAAACCGGCGACAACACTTACTCAGGCACTGCTAACGATGTGGTAGGAACCGCTTATGGTGAAACTCAAGGCTCTGCTCTGTACTGGGAATACGACCTAGAAATTGAAGTCGATGGCAGTACCTATGAAGTCACACTAGATGATTGGATGTTCTTGATGGACGAAACGCGATTATTCAACAAGACCGAAATGTCCAAGTTCGGCTTTAAGGTCGGAGAGGTCATCCTGTACATCGAAAAGATTTAGACAACTCGCCCTTCAATTCAATCTGAATCACCCGCTTTAGAATCCAGCCCACTACGACGCGTTGTGGGCTGTTTCGTATAATCCCTCAAATAGCGTGCCTACATGCTCCCCCGCTGTGCTAAGATGCGCCACCAGCGTGCAAATGGCCGATACCTCATACTCGGTGAGTAACCATTTGTTTCGCCCCGTGTAGACTCCCTACCAGATAAATTTAAAAGGCTTTAAAGTATGAGCAAGTTAACCTCAGCGGAGCGTAAAGCTCGCGACAACGAACGTTTCTCACAACGCGTAAACGAGCGCAGAGAAAAAGGTGAAGACGTAGTTGCTTACGCGTTAACCAACAAAAAAGCCGTTAAATTCCTGACAAAGTCAGAGAAGAAACGTCTCAATGAGATGAAAACTGCTCGCCAAGAAGAACTTCGTCAGAAAGAACAAGAAGAGCTGAACCGAATCGAAGACGCCTTCACCATCAAACAGTTCGACGACGAATAATCACGACAAACAACTCAAAGTGCAGCCGCAGATCTTGGCTACCCAAGCAAATGAGATCTTAAATTATTTTGTAAGGGTGACCTTCAAAATGTGCGACAATGCGCGACGTAAATTCATATTCAAGGTTCATTATGAAACTTCTAGTTCGTAACCTATCTCGCTCAACAACAGAGCAAGACATCCGTGTACTATTTTCTGAGTTCGGTTCAGTAAAAGCATGCAACCTAGTATTAGACCAAGAAACTGGCTACTCAAAAGGTTTTGCTTTCGTTGAAATGCCAGAGCAAGAAGAAGCGAAAACTGCACTAGACAAGCTGCACATGACCAAGCTTGGCAAAAACACGATTCGTGTAAAAGTCGCTAACTCTTAATTCGACTTTAACGCTCTCACTGGTTTCACAGAAACTCAGATGATAAAGCCCGTAACGATATCGCGCTGAAATAACGCCATATCGTTACGGGCTTTTTGCTGCTCAGTACTTTTCAAGCGCTCACCACTTATCTATAACCCTTCATAATCATCAATGGCTCGTCGTGCTTCGGCCATAGAACACCCAGACTCCATCACCAATTGAGCAACTGTCATAGAAGGAGTTGCGGCTAACAGCGACGCCAAACACACCACAGGTTTAGGCAGTACCTTGTCTATGGCGACTGTTATCCAACCGTCTTTTTCATGAGTTAACAAAGCTTTGAATTCGATCAGTTGATGCTCTTGAGCCACCAATAGCCAGTTACGGGAGCGACGAACTCGCTTCAACTGACATCCACACTCAGCAGCGTTTGCCATTACTTGGCTCTTATCACTCACACGATGTACAAAACTATTCAGTGGGACGCTAAACATAACTCTCTGCCAATCAATCTCTATAATCATTCTGCGCTGTCTAGAGCAGCTTGCTGAAACCGTGAGTAGGATTACACAGACACAAAAAAACCGCCAGTTATGCACTAAGCCGACTCGCGGTTATTCGATTTGAAATGGCAATATCGTGTAAAAACTAGCGTTCAGCTTGCTCTGCACTATTAAGCGCGTCTGCCAGTGCCTCAAACGATTTTTCAATATTGTCGCGAGACGTCGCAATGTTCATTCGCATGAAATGATAGCTCTCAACGCCAAACCATCCGCCCGGAGTTAACCCCATCCCCGCCTGCTCAAACACGGTATTTTTAAGCTTCTCTTTAGAAAAACCTAACGCAGAAAAATCAAACCATACCTGATAAGTACCTTGTGGCTGGAACACTTTCAATTGAGGGATGCGCTTCTCTGCAAACTCAGTAATCCACTTAACCGTCTCCTGTAAGTACACCAACATGCCATCTAGCCACTCTTCCCCCTTTTCAAAAGCAGGAATGGTCGCAAATGTCGTCAAAGCGTTACCGTGGTCAAGGTGCATCGCCGCTACGTTAGCTTTAAACGCTTCAAATAGCGCTTCATTATTGGTGTACACATAGCCATTGGAGATGCTGTGCATGCCAAAGGTTTTCGCCGGAGAACCAATCAAGGCAATGACTTTGTCGTAATCAAAGCTGGTTAAGCTCGTAAATGCGTGACCTTCAAAAATAATGTCGGAATGAACTTCGTCGCTGATGATCAGCACATCATGGCGCTTGGCGATTTCGATGACGTGTTCAATTTCTTTAGGTGTCCACACGCGCCCAGTCGGGTTATGCGGATTACAGAAAATCATCGTCTTCACTTGCTGTTCGATGATCTGCTGCTCCATACCATCGAAATCAATCTGATAGCTCTGCCCGCCATTGATCAACGGGCTATTCACGACCTGACGACCTGCTTTATTCACCAAATTTGCAAACTGGTGGTAAGCCGGCGTATGAATAAACACACCATCACCTTCGTTGGTGAATTGGCGCAGTAACAAGGCAATACCAGAGAGCACACCCGGCACCTGCACAAATTTGTCCGCTGAAAGGTTCAAACCATGACGCTTTGCATACCATTTTGAGAGGGTTTCAAACACCGCCTGCTCATGAAACTCATAAGAGTACACGCCGCGTTCGACCAAGCGATTCAGCTCTTGAGTGATGGGTTCCGCTATCTGAAAATCCATATCGGCAACCCAATATGGGAATACATCTGTGGTGTTATACATATTCATAAGCATCTGCGGTTTACTTTTAATAAACGCATTATCACCGTAGTTCGATGCACTGTTAAACGCTGTCATGGAGGAGTCCTCAAATAGTGTGTTCGGTCTTTTTGCAATCAACGAAATTGCATGAATACCCTTAAGACGATAGCGAGATAAAAATGACGAAGCATTTAAAGAAATCTTGTGATTGTTTTAAATTAATCTCGCATCTCGACCACAATCTCAGTCTTGACCGAGTTCGCAATGAAACAGTTTTTGTGCGCCAAGTGATGCAGTTTGTCGAGCTGCTTGGCGGTAGGATTTTTGGTACCTAAAAACACAATCTTAGGGCGCAGAGTCACCTTAGTCACAGATGAACGACCTGATTCATCTTCTTCCAGCACACCGACGGCATCATCGACATAAGAGTCGATCACGTACTTCTGTTTAGCTGCAATGCCCAAAAACGTCAGCATATGACAACTGGCAATCGCCGCAATAAAGGCTTCTTCGGGATCAACATTTTCAGCCACCGAAAGTGGCAATGGCACCACATGAGGTGATGACGACGCAGGGACAATAACGCCACCGTCGAACTCCCACGTATGCCCGCGACTGTATTGGTTATCGCTAAAAGCCTCATCTTCGCCTTTCTGCCAACGAATCAGGGCACCATAATCAGACATGTTTTCTCCTTAGCGATCCGCAGGGTGGTTCACACCATCGTTAGTCAACACATCACCAATATCGAAAGGGTTCACTCCTTCCAAACAACCAATATTGAACCCATATTCATTTGGGCTAGAGCGACGTTGATGGTGGGTATAGATACCGCAGTTCGAACAGAAGTAGTGCTTCGCGGTGTTGGTATTGAATTGATATAACTTGAGATGCTCTGCACCTTTGAGGATCTTGATTCCATCCAAGGCAACAGAGCCAACAATCGCCCCTTTACGACGACAGATCGAGCAATCACAACGGCGTGGCTTTTCGATTCCGTTAGGTAGGCTGAGCTCGAACTCCACCGCACCGCAGTGGCAGGTCGCTTTATGAAATGGTTTGATCACCGTGTTGCCAACTATTTTCATTGTTCTCTCCAGTAACATCCATATATTGCTCACATCATAACCAGTTCAACCAGTTCTGTCCGTAGTCCCGTTTTCAGTTCGAGAGTTTTGTCATATCGCGTTAATTAATTGATTTATCTGTCAAACGACCAAAATTATCGATTAGAAAGTCCAAGAACAGTCGAATTCGCTTAGGTTGATACTTCTTGCTGATGTACACAACATTCAAGTCGGCGCTCGATACAGAGGTCGAGGTATTGAAGTTTTTCATATAGCCGTTGAGCAAAGTGACAAGGCGTTGGTTGTTGATGTCGTCCTGCACATCCAACACCGATTTAAGTGCGATACCCTCGCCTTTTAATGCCCAGTAGCGAATAACTTCACCGTCGTCTGAGAATCGCTTTGGCAAAACAGTAATCGACTTCTTCATATCGTGATCTTGGAAGTGCCATGTTTTCAGCTCTTCATTGCTGCGTAGCATTGCCAAGCAGTCATGGTCTGCTAAGTCTTGAGGCGTTAACGGCGTTCCATGCTTGGCAAGGTATTCGGGAGAAGCACACAGCACACGTCGGCTCGGGGATAAACGTCTTGATATCAAACTGCTGTCGACCAACTCTCCGTAGCGAATCACCACATCCATGCCCGACTCTGCAATATTCGACAGGTTATCGTTCAAATACAGGTAAGGGATCACGTCAGGATATTGCTGACAGAACTCAGAGAGAATCGGAAGAATGTACTGCTTGCCGATATCTTTGGGAGCTGCGATTTTTAAAGGGCCTTTGACCTCTTTGACGCCATTTTGAATCAGGTTTTCAGCTTCGCTAACGTTATCCAATATCTCCAAACACGCCTTGTGATACAGCTCGCCAGAGTCGGTCAAAGACACATGTCGAGTACTTCGATTCAACAGCTTCACACCATATCGTTCTTCAAGTGCCTGAAGCCTTGCCGTCATGGTCGCAGGTGATAAGCCTAGCTCTCGCCCTGCTGCTGCCAACCCTTGGTGTTTCACGATACTGACGAACATCGCCATGTCTGAAAACTTATCCATGCTACTTCTTCCTCGCCACACTGCTCACCCCAACCGAATAATTAATTCGCATTTTAGCTAATTATCAAAATTAATCGAATAAATATAATGATCCCTATCAGCCGAAAATAGGAATTCTCAACATGACTAAATTATTCAACAAGACGCAATTAAAAGAGTTAGACCTACAAAATCGTGTGGTGATGGCACCCATGACCCGAGCTCGAAGCAGCCAACCGGGCAATGTACCCAACGACATGATGGCGACCTATTACCAACAACGTGCTAGCGCTGGGCTTATCATCACTGAAGCGACACAGATCTCTGATGACTCTCAAGGCTACTCATTCACTCCCGGCGTTTATACCGATGCACAAATCGAAGGTTGGAAGTCAGTAACCAAAGCAGCCAAAGAACAAGGCGCTGCAATATTCTGTCAGCTCTGGCATGTCGGCCGCGTGTCTCACCCTACCTTTCAAAAAGGCGAACTGCCGATAGCACCGTCAGCTTTGGCTCCAATAGAAACTCAGGTGTGGATTGCTGATGAGAATGGCAACGGCAACATGGTCGATTGCATCCAACCAAGAGAGATGACCCAAGCAGACATCGATCGAGTGGTTCAAGATTTTGCGAACGCAGCAAAGAAAGCCATCGAAGCAGGCTTTAATGGTGTCGAGATCCACGGTGGCAATGGCTACCTGATTGACCAGTTTCTAAGAACCAACTCGAACAAGCGCAACGACAACTATGGTGGAAGCCGTGAGAACAGACTTCGCTTCCTGGTTGAAGTGGTTGATGCTGTTATTGCAGAGATAGGTGCCGATAAAGTAGGCGTGCGCTTGGCGCCATTCATCACCTTTAAAGACATGAACTGCCCAGACATAGTGCCAACAATTTTGGAGGCTTCGAGAGCGCTGCAAGCTCGTGATATTGCTTATCTACACTTGTCAGAAGCCGACTGGGATGATGCACCGGTTATCCCTGAAAGCTTCCGAATTGAGCTAAGAGAGTTATTCTCCAACACTATCATCGTTGCAGGCAGCTACACACCACAACGCGCGGAAGAAGTATTAAGCAAAGGCTACGCGGATCTCGTCGCATTTGGTCGCCCATTCGTAGCAAATCCAGATCTCGTATCACGCCTACAAAACGGCAATGAATTAGCACAGCTCGATGGCACGACTCTATTCGGCGGCAACGAAAAGGGCTATATCGATTATCCAGCGTTGTAGTGGGTTTTGAAGTGATAGTGCTGCCTTGAGTTTTACGACAGGCAAAAGAAAGGCTCGCGTGACTAGTGCGAGCCTAATGCAGTTTAGGGGGTAAACCACAATCTGATATTAATTTGGGCTAATTATTTAACTTATGAGCCATTATGCACTTACGCGCACTGATATTCCATTTTTAAATGATTCACGGCAATTAATCAATCGATAAAAGTTAGCGTTTGGTCAACTTAAACCACATAAATAACAATGATTTAGTGAGCGGTGTCTACTAATTCATCAGAAAGCCCATACAAAGCAAATTTATAGACTTTTCATTTGCCAATAGCCTTCACCATTGGTTGCGAGCTGACTATGTAAATAATCGAGCGTGTCAGCAACCGTCCCTGCAATGCCTTGTGGTGGGTTAAATAATAGTAAGCCACTACCAATAAGGCGGTCATCCCCTTTCGGATTGCGCAGTCGTAATTCCGACTTTATCGGACTTGGCAACAAGCCATCTGTCACAGCTGTCACACAGTGGTCCAATATTAGAGAGCTTCGATCATCGGTGTATAACGGATACCAAATTAACGCAGAGACTCTCTCTGACTGCTGATAGGCCTTAACCAAAGCATCAATCACCGCGAGATATTCGGAATCCGTTTCGTAAGGTGGATCGATCACAATCAGGTGGTGGCTATCATGTTTCGCGACATCGTCAGGCAGTGCTTTAAGCCCATCGCCCGCAGTAATGGTCAGCTTGCTAGAGACATCCCGATCGCGTTGCAACTTCTCAATATTGGTTTGCAGTAAATCGGCTTCATCTTGCTGAATATCGGAGAAATAGAAACTATCTTGGCTGCGACCTTGTTGATAGGTAATCGCCGCCGAGCCGGGATACAGCGTGATAAGTTGATTCGGATTGTAGTATTCCAGCACCGACATAAAAGATGCGAATGACTCAGGAAGGTAGGCCTTGTTTCGCCAAAGGTACCCAACCCCTTCTGCAAATTCGCCTGCGTGATTACTTGGTGCCGTGGTTAGGTCATAACACCCTGTACCTGAGTGAGTGTCGATAACATTGAGGCGCGAATGCTGCTGCATTAATAACTGAACCAGAGCACTTAATACAGGGTGCTTCAGTGCATCACCGTGGTCGCCTACGTGACATTGATGTCGATATTCCATTCCCTTGCCTCATTTCTACTAACGTCATATAAACATACTTCATATCATTAGTGCTTGCCTGCTCAACCCGTCGTTTTTTGAAATAGGCTCTCTTTTCTCTAACTAATTGACTCTTAAATAAAATAAAGCCCTTCGTTCGGTTAAAAACGAAGGGCTAAAGTAAACTCACTTACTGAGTTGCAGCATTATCAAAATAGATAACTTAAGGGTACTCACCCTCAACTTCTACAGGCGGTTTCACTTGATAGTGACAAGGCTGTAAGCCAAGTAACTTCGGAAGGGTGATACCGACCGAGATTGAAGACCATGTACCACTCGCAATGCCGACAACCAATGCAATCGCAAAACCTTGTAGCGCTGCGCCACCAAGCAACCAAAGTGCAGATACCGTCAACAACGTCGTACCGGAAGTCACCATAGTACGAGAGAACGTCGCTTTGACTGATTCGTTAAGCAGGTTGTCAGTATCACCGTTAGGGTTGCCACGCAGCATCTCACGAACACGGTCAGCAATGATGATTGAGTCATTCAGTGAATAGCCCAGAATCGCTAATACCGCCGCCAGCACCGTTAAGTTGAACTCAAACTGAGTCAAAGCGAATAAGCCGAAGATAATCGTCACATCGTAAATGATCGCAGCCAGAGCGCCTAGAGCTAAACGCCACTCAAATCGTACGCTTAGGTAAAGCATGATCATTAAGAAACATACCAATACCGCCAAGCCACCTTGGTCAACCATGTCTTGACCGACTTGAGGGCCTACCACACTGCTGTTAAGCACTTTCACTTGGTCACTCACCGATGCCAAGGCATCAACTAGGCTTGTTTGCGATGCTTCCGTCAATTGACTGTAACGAATGGTCCAGCGGTCTTGTTCTGCCATACCTACCACTTGCACGTCTTGTTGGAAAGCGGCATCAAGCTCGGTTTTAAGCGCGTCTTTGGTCACTTGGTCAGAGAGCTGAACCTCAGCAACCACACCACCTGTAAAGTCCAAGCCCCAGTTAAACCCTTTCACGGCCACCAGCATTACTGAGCTCATGAACAGCACGATAGAGATTACCGACATCACCTTACGCAGAAGAGTCATATTACTGTCTGAAAAATAGCGGTCTGACACAGTCATTTTTGAAGTACTCATGCTTAAATCCTTACATCGTGGCGTTGGTCACGCCCCCAAACCAAATTGATGATCGCTCGTGAAGCAAAAATGCCCGTAAACATACTGGTTAGAAGACCTAAGCCCAGTGTCAAAGCAAAGCCTTGAATCGGCCCATTACCAATGGTGTAAAGAGCGACAGCGACAATCATGGTGGTGAAGTTAGCATCGAAGATTGACGAGAACGCGCTATCGAAACCACGATCGATAGAGCTAGCGAAGCTGCGCCCTTCTTTCATTTTGTCTCGAATACGTTCGAAGATAAGTACGTTGGTATCCACCGCCATACCAACGGTTAATACCAAGCCAGCAATACCCGGCAGTGTTAATACCGCACCCGGTAGCAATGCGATCAGACCAAACAGCGTTACCATGTTAACGATAAGCGCACCATTCGCGACCCAACCAAGACGGCGATACCATAGCGCCATAAACGTTAGAGTAAGACCAAGGCCAAGTGCCAGTGCAGCAAAGCCGTTAGTCACGTTTTCTGCGCCCAAAGATGGACCAATGGTACGCTCTTCAATGATAGTGACTGGCGCCGTTAGTGAACCTGCACGAAGCAATAGAGCAAGCTCTTGCGCTTCAGCCATGCTGCCTGCACCTGTAATTCTGAAGCGGCTACCCAATTGAGATTGGATGTTCGCAACGCTGATCACTTCACTGGTTTTCTCGCTGTTACCGGCTCTGTCGCGGCTATACTCGCTGTACACTGTCGCCATTGGCTTACCGATATTATGACGAGAGAACTCAGACATGTTCTTACCACCCGCAGAATCTAAGGTGATGTTTACTTCCGCGCTGCCCATTTCACCAATGCCACTGCGTGCATCAATAATGTGTTCACCAGTTAGTACTGCTTTGCGAGCAACAACCACACGGTTGCCATCGGTATCTTTTAGCGTTTGAGTGTTGCGCGTTGGGTTGTCGTAAACCGAGTAGAACGCCAATGATGCTGTGGCACCAATCACGTCTTTTGCAGCTGCAGGATCTTGTACCCCCGGTAATTCGATACGGATACGGCTTTCGCCTTGGCGCTGAATTGAAGCTTCGGTGATACCTAGCTCTTCAATACGGCTGCGCATGATTTGTAGGTTTTGTTGAACCGTTAGGTTGCGAAGCGTGCGTTGTTCATCTTCAGATTGCGTTAGAGTCAGCTTTTTGTCTGAGCTGTCACGTAGCCATTGCGGGAACTCTTCACGAATAAGCTTCTGCGCCTTTTCAAAATCCGCATCGGTACGGAAATTAAATTCCACTTTGTCGTTTACAACTTTACCGCGGGCATAACGCACTTGGCTGGTGATCTCGTCCACCACGGCTTGCGCTTGCGCGTGGTAAACCGGTTCCATGTCTACTTCGAGTAAGAACTGCACACCACCACGTAAATCCAGGCCTAGCTGAATCGGTGCAAAGCCCATGTCAGTCAGCCATTTTGGTGCCGCTGGCTCCATTGCTAGCGCGACGGTTGCAGTATCAAGCAGACGCTCATTCAGCACTTCTTTGGCTTTTGCTTGCTGCTCGGCATCTTCTAAGATCACCACTAAACGCTTGTCTTTCTGATAAGCCGATTTAGCTTGGATGCCTTCGCTTGCAAGGTATTGAGTGACCTGAGTCGCGTCGATGGTTTGCTCAGAGCGATTGTTAATTTGAACCGAAGCATCTTCACCATACCACGACGGCAAAGCGCTCAGAATCATGAGGATAATGGTGGTAATAAGTACCACGTATTTCCACTTAGAGTAGTGGTTGATTTGTTTTCTTGGAATGCGTTTTTTCACAGTCAAGATCTCTTATTTTAACTAAGTTTTGCGAACGCGAATGATGGCTAACCCCAACCAGACCAAACTGATTGAACGGCAGCAGAGTGCATTCGCGAATTGTTTTGGGGATTGGCTAAAACAACGGACACAGGGGATCGTCGATGCGACCAATCAGGGGCAAAGGATTAGCTAAGAAGTTCTCGAAAGTGGGAATATTGGATGTTGCCCTCTTTCCACCCCGATAAACGGGAAGGCGGAGAGCTGACAATACTGGTCCAGTGCTGTTTGAGGTCCAACATAGGGGTTGTCGCTAACAGCGAAGCCAGTAAAGAAGGGGGAGAGAAGTCAATCAGCAAGTGATAAGCAGGCTCAAGGTCAGGCGCGCTTTCTTGCTCATTGGTTGATATACGTCGGTAAGTGGTCGCTTGAAGGCTAGATTCAGTATCGTGATAATTGGATCTGTCACCTACTGACGAAGCGCCTACTTGAACTTTATCGCACTCCAAATAGGCCGATGGGTCATCAATGGCAGCGTTCTGACACTGTTTTTGCGCGAAAGATTGCTGTTGAGCAGTCTCGATTTGAAACGGCTTAGAAGGAAACGAATAGCCGTTAGAATTCACTAAGCCAAAGCTCAGTAAAAACAACATTAAGACTAATCGGGTACCCAGTTTAAGCAATCTAATATCCAAACAATATTCTCGTAGATCGCCAATCTACAACACAAATGAAACGCTGTCTTGATTTAAAACATTTTTTTAGAAAATGATTCAATGCAACCGATTAAGCTTTGATGCTTCTAAAAAAAGAAAAAGCCAAGCAACTAGGCTTGGCTTTCCATTACGTATGCGTCCAACGCTGATCGTTATGACGCTTTAGGTCGCATGATGTTCTTAACCTTACGGCTATTCTCGCCAAACAGGTGATGGAGCAGAGTATTCATGTCTTCAACCGATATTGATTTAACGACTCGGTCAACATCAGCCAAGGCTTCCACTCCATACCCATACAATAGATAACGAGACACAAACCACGCCTGATCGATAGAACTTGCCTCTAGTGGCGCGAAGTCAGCTTCAAACTGTTTTACTATCGAATGCAGTTCGTCTTCAGAAATACCTTGTAGGAGGTCTGAGATCACTCTATCAATCGCCATTTCAACAGTATCTACGTTCTCCGGCGCGATCATTGCTCCGATTACCCACTCATGAATCGGTTCACCATCATTCGAAGCCGTATAAGCATAAGGTGAATAATCTAAACTCAACTCTTCACGAACATAAGAGTCTAAACGAGATGCGACTAAACGTTGCAATAAGTCTTCCATGAAGACATCTTTTGCAGTCCAGCCTCCACTTTCTATTGTCGTCGGCTCTGGAATCACTCGTAAGATATATTCCGCACTATTTACGTTGTTGATCGCGACATCAATACGTGGTTTCGCTGGTTGCTTGTACTCCACTTTGAAATCTGGCACCGTCCCCGCTTGCAATGGAATTGAAGCTAAGTACTTACGAACTAGAGGTTTCAACTCACTTGGGTCGATATCACCAACGACCACCAACTGGTTGTGTCTTAGTTGACCAAACAGTTGTTGATGAACAGCACGGACATCTTCAACAGAAACCGCTTTAACACGCTCTTTATTTACGAATAGATGGCGGCTTCCCGAGCGATAAATATTTTGATTGATCGCTTGTTCAAATTGACCAACAGGCGTACTTAGGAAGGACTCTTTATCTTGCACTAGCTGTTGCTTCACAGCTTCAAGCTGATCAGAATTCACTTTAGGAGACACCATGAAGGTATATAGCGCAGCAAACGCGTCACTCATCCCATCTTTTTCGATATTAAACTCAATGCCATGTCGCGTCGAAGAAATAAAAGAATCGACTAAAATCCCTTCACGATCAAAGTAGGCTTTCAGCTCAGATCCCGTAAAGTCACCAGCACCACTTCGAGCAATAACAGGTAGTGTCACATTTGCAGCTGCGTATAAATCCGGCTCCAACGCCGCTTTACCGCCAAGACTCACGTACATTATTCCAACATCGTCTTTCGCGTATGAATCACGTAGGTACCACATGTCGATACCATTACTTAAAGTCCACTTTTGAATATTTGGATCGGCGTACATTTGCTCTACCAATTCAACCTCGCCGGGTACGGCAGGCGAAGCAAATGCACTGGCTGTTGCCGTTACGAATGTCTGTGTACCCTGCTGACTATAAGAAGCTTTTAATCCATCTAGAGAAGCCAGAACCGCTGTGCGATCCTCATTGTCATCCATGCCGACAATCAAAAAGTAATCACTCGAAAGGACTTCTTTGATATTTTTATTAATCGCTTCAAGGCTTAAATTAGCAAGAAAGGCTTCCATGCTGGCCTGATAGTCTTTTTGAGATTGAACAATATCGCCAGACAGTAATGCGTTCACTTTATCGTTCACGTGATCCACACTGTCCCTTTTATCCCAGTCGTGCTCAATATCATCCAGTGAGTCTTGATAATAATGGAGCTCACTCGCAATTTCTCCTTCAGAAACACCGTAATCACGTAACGACGTTAAAGTAGAAACCAACGCTTTCTGAACCGCATCACGGCTGCCTGCTGGGAAGCCAACACTTGTCGATGAATAAAGCAGAGCACCCAACCTGATGTTATCTGACGTTATCCATTGCGTCGGTAGCGCTGCATCATTAAAGTCTGCCTCTAAACGCTGCTGAATAAGAATCTGAGTGGTTTCATCCAACCAACGCTGATGTTGTTGAGCGTGGGTTTCAACAGTGTTTAAACCTCGGTTAAACGTCAAAGAAATACTCGGAGCTTCTCTGCCAGCATATTCAATGTAGTCACCTTCATTGAACGAAGTCGTATTCTGCTTTTGTGGCTTTGACGTTTTACCGCGCTCCCAGCTCGAAAATTTCTCTTCAATCAGTGGGATCAGTGTTTTAAGGTCCACATCACCAGAGACCACTAGCTCAACGATTTGAGGTTGATACCAAGTTTGGTAGAAGTCGGTAAGCCCTTCCGACGTGGCAGCCATAACCGAAGCTTTAGTTCCTAACGCATCTTGCGATTCGTAAGGGCTGCCTTCGAATAGGTAATCAACATATTTCTCGGGGAATGACTTATCATCGAGACGAGCCATACGAAACTCACCAAGAATCACTCCCTTTTCTTTTTCAACTTCCGAACTAGAGAGATCGAGGCCATCGCCAACGTCACGCATCCAAGTCAATGCTTGCTCTAATTGGAGGTTATCTGGCAAATCTAATTCATACACCGTATCTTCATAGGAAGTATAGGCATTGATGTCCGCACCAAAGCTGGAGCCAGCTTCTTCAAATAGACGAATCACATCGTTTTGAGAGAAGTTCTTGCTGCCATTAAATGCCATATGCTCGACAAAGTGAGCATAGCCTTCTTGTTGAGGTGTTTCTTGAATGGAGCCCGCGTGCACAACTAAACGCACAGATACCGATGCTTCATGATCAGGATAAACATGGTAAGTAAAACCATTATCCAGTTGAGCAGATGTCCAGGCAGGATCTGGTTGAATTAAAGTTTCATTGGTTTTTGATGTAGAACTGCAACCAACCAGGGCAAAGCATATTGCCGTCGCTAAATAATATGTCTTCATAACAACCTCTTAATGTCATTCACTGACAATATACAGATTGAGTTAATGATTATTATTTAATATTGAACCAAATGAGTTTAGTTGTGATCTAGATCGTCATCTTATAAATTACAATAACACATGTAAAGTCAGCCATATTCAACTAGAAGTTCAGGAGTAAGGGGAAGAAAAACAGACTACATGCCTTTAAACAGAGCTTGCGAGGCACGGCTGATTGGCAGCTTGTCACCGGATACATACGCCGACATCTGACCGGATAGTCCTTTTTTGACCTTATCAATAGCCGACACTTTCACTACCACTGAACGATGGATCTGCCAAAACTCATCCGGATTAAGTTGAGCGAGTAACTCTTTTAGCGATACACGAAGAATAAACTCCTCTAAAAGCCCACCCTGCCCTTTCTTAAATATCGATACGTACTTATCTTCTGCTTTGAAATACGCCACATCATCAACAGCGATCAAGTGAATGTCTTCGCCAACACTGGCTTTGAGCCACGTGAGATACTTTTTCTGCGACAGATAAGTAGGCTGCGTTTGCTGTGACGCCGATTGTGACAGTTGCTGAAGTTGACTCATGAGTGCAGCGATGTCGGGTTGTTCTGGCATGTGACCAGACTGTGTTTGATTACTTGATAAGCGCGCTTGAATCTTCTGACAGGTAACAAGCAGGCGCTCTTCATTGATTGGCTTGAGTAGGTAATCTATCGCATTGTGCTCAAAGGCTTTAACCGCATACTCGTCGTAAGCCGTAATGAAGACCACCAGCGGCGCTGATGCAAGCTTGTTCAACTGCTTGGCTAACGAAATACCATCAAGCTCTGGCATACGAATATCAAGAAAGGCAACATCTGGTTGTAGCTGCTGAATGCTCTGCATAGCCTCTGTCCCATTTTTGGCCTTGCTGATAATCTCTAGCTCAGGCCAAGCCTCAGCAAGACTCTTATCCAAGTGATGTCTTAACAGCGCTTCATCGTCTGCAATAATTGCCGTCACGCTGGGCTTTACTCCTGAGTTGATCATTATTCTTCCTTTAAATTCACAATGTAAATCGTCTGTTTTTAACAGTACTTAGAGTTTCAGAACTGCATTCTCGGAGCTAGTTTCGCTGATGAGCGGCAACAATATCGTCGATACCACGCCGCCAGTCGCTCGCTCTGTGATCGTCAGGCTCGCCTTATCTCCGTATAGGGTATCAATACGCTGACGAATGTTACTCAATCCAACACCATGGCCAGTAGCAATAGACGGTGCTGTTAGCCCCACGCCACTGTCTGATACTTCAATTTTCATCTGATCATCTTGTTGAACAATTCGGATATTGACTTCACCACCAGTAGCCTTAGGTTCAATTCCGTGTGTTAACGCATTCTCAACCAAAGGTTGAATCAAGAAAGGTGGAATCACTTGCTGATCGCTGATGTCGTTGGTTTCAATCGAAAACGTCAAGCGCTCATCTAATCGTATCTTCTGAATGTTCAAATAAGCGTCGAGCAAATCGACCTCTTGAGCAATAGTCGATTGCTCGGTACGGCTGCTCTTCAGGGTCACACGCAACAAGTCAGTCAGTTTTTCAAGCATCAACTTAGCTTTGGCGCTATCACTCTCAATCAATACATTAATGGTCGCAAGAGTGTTGAACAAAAAGTGCGGCTCGATTTGGCTTTGCAGCTGTCTTAACTGGCTAAGTACGACAACCTTTTCTTGATCAGCTTGGCGACGCTTCGCCACCTCTAATTCATTATCGGCACGTAGCTGCTGCTCTCTTGTGTAGAAATAGTAATAACAAACGGAACAAAAGATCACACCAAGCAGCATCACAGACTTAAGATCGGAAAGGTTAGAGCCGAAAAAGCCGTTCAACAAATAGTGTGCATTCAAGGTACCCACCACCATAGCAATGAGCATCGAAACGCCAACTTCAAAGACGCGAGATTCTCGTTTAAACCACTTAACCAAAACAAACGAAGAACCCACCGCGCTGTAGCCAAAGCCGAAGCTGATGGCCAAGTTGAGCGTAAACCCGCCTCCCCAAATCGTATTGGTTGTAATTGCAATAAGAACGCAAAATAGCGTAGTGAACGCAAAGCTTTTAATCCATGCAAACCGACTGTTTGAAGAAGTGTCCATTAAAATCGTCCTTTGATATTTAAAAGAATCATATGACTATCCGGTAAGTTGGCGTAAGCAGAATCACTTTTACCGCCTAGAAAGCGTGCAGCAAGTTCCAATTCCAACGATGAATCACCATTATCGAAAGCCTGATAATTGAGCCACTGCGTAGCAATAAAGCCACCGTCTTGTGGAGACAGCATGACATCAAATGTTGGCGTGATATCTTCAAGCCAGCCATGTGTCGAGTCCAAAGACCAGTGAAACATGAGATTGTGTTGAACCAAATTAGCGTGTTGATAACCTTGAGCGTAAGAGCCCGCCAACGATGTCGCCATGGGATTAAGAGATAAAGACTCAGCATTATCTAAAGCGCTTTGCCACTCAGAATCACTCCAAGCGCGGCTATCAAACCAGTATTCCAGTACCACATTGTGGCCCGCCTCATTGGCCCATGTTAGTCCGAGTAAGGCTTGGTAAGCCTCGCCCTGCTCTTCTCGATAAACCGGTTCAAGCAGTGAATTGGGCTGGCTGTAACCCAAACTTTGTCGCTGATAAACCATCGAACCGTGAAACTCCCATGCGAGGTTCAATACCGACACCAAGCTCGCTCCAAGCAAACCGTGGCGTACATCGTCGTAATAAGCGACCCATTGATATTCGTGATCGCCTACTAAGTTATAACGACGTAAGCCAACCCCTTGTTGCTGATTCTGCTTTTCGAATTGATTCACATCTTGGGAAGTCCATGATGAGTCGCTGTAAAGCAGTGTCCATTCGCCCGTCATATCGAACAATGACGCTGAAGCCACACCGGCGCCCTCTTCTGCGACAATGCCCACTGGGTTTTGTCGGTAAGGCTTGATGATGTCTAAAGGTCGGTAACCATAACCTACGCCCCAATCTAGGCGAACCTTGCCGAGTGTGACATCGAGGTAGTGATCACCGAACGCTGAATTAGACAGTTCAACACCACCTTGCCAAAACAACTCGCGCACAATAAATTCCGATTCAAAGCTCGCGTCTTGGTCTTGAGGAGTATTACTAAAAATATCATTGGCTTTCACGGCAAACAGGCCAAGCCAATTGCCATATGCAACTTCAAGATCCAGCAAGCCATTGAGTGATTGACGGTTGTCAGACGCTAAAGGGCTAAATGGCGACTCTCGCGATTCAACGGCCTCAGCACTCAGTTGCCAGTCCCACGCTAGGCTCAGATCATCCGCTTGAGTCGTGTTACTCACACAAGACAATGCAAGCAAGCTAGCGATTGAAGGCTTGATGTGGAATCGACGACTAAAAGCTCTCATGCCACCCACCTAAAGCCCAGAGACGCTATTACGCGATAAGTAAGCAGGGTTGTAGTATTTATCTGCCAAAGCTTGCTCGCTTACCTCGCGATACTCAATCACGGTTTTCTTACTTGGTTGAATCTTATCGAGCAAGGTCATCGACACCACACTTGGCAAGCCATCTCGCACGCCTTCAGTAAACCAAGCTTGCTTGGCTAACTTACCTGAACGCAGATACAGATCCGCTTTGACTGGAAATGCTCGGTCTGCCGTTAACCACAGATCAATCGATTGATAACTCGCGCCCTTAGTTTTTGCCGTGAGTTTTAAGTGGTAGGTATCAAGCAGCTCACCACTTGGCATCTCAACCGATTGTTCAGCAACCCACTCGCCTTGGTAGTCTTCACTCCAAGTCAGCGTTGAGATATCACCAACCGAAGCTTCACCAAGCAATTTTTGCATCGGGGTGATACGAATTGGACGGCGCGATTTCGGCATCAGTAACCAATAGTTGTCCTCTATCATCAGCATCTTTTGACCCGCCTCGACCGCCGACTTGAACACGACCAGCGACTCTCGATTTGGTCTTGTGTAGACGTTGTACTCACGGTTTTTGTCTAGTTGCTCGTCTTGATATAGCGCGACCAGAGATACCACTTTTGATGCCTGTTCGCTGTTCAAACGGTAGCTATCTGCCTTAGCAATCATCTCGGTAACTTGTTGTGAATCGATAGCCCAGCTTGATGCCGATACTAGAGCCAAGGCCAACGCACAACCTAAAACAGTGAGTGAACGAGTAAATTTATACATAAACCAGCGCCTCCGTGATTGGCTTATTTACGCCTTTGCGAGCAGAGAAATAAGCAGCCAGCAAACAGATCGTCAGTACACCCAAAGTAGCGTAACCAACCAATTCCAATGAGAAATAAATATTGAGTGGGTAACCTTCGGTTCGCCCCGGAGGTGGTGGCATTTGCACATCAATCACCAGCAATAACACCGACACTAAACCACTCACTAATGCGCCTATCGCACTGCCAATCACCGCCAGTAAGCCCGCCTCTTTTAGAAAACCCGCCACTATTTCAGATGGGTAACTGCCGAGTGCCGATAAGGTGCCGATTTCACGAGTGCGTTCCGTCACCGACATGGTCATGGTATTGAACAGCGACACAAATACCACCAATGCCATCACTGCGCCCATGATGCCGAAGATACGGTCGTAAAGGTCTTTAACCTTGGTATAGAAGAATGCGCGATCTTGCCATGGGGTGACCTCAATCTCTGAGCCTTGCTGACCAACTTGCTTGTCCAAAGCCAATTGGATGCGTTGTTGAACCGTCGAAGTCTTGTTAGTTTCAAAAAGAAATACCGACAAGGTGCT
Organism: Vibrio sp. IB15; assembly: GCF_016406055.1. Classification (NCBI taxonomy): domain Bacteria; kingdom Pseudomonadati; phylum Pseudomonadota; class Gammaproteobacteria; order Vibrionales; family Vibrionaceae; genus Vibrio; species Vibrio sp. IB15. Next base: position 48,186 of record NZ_JAEFCE010000016.1, on the reverse strand, counting down.
GACTTTATCCGACGCTAAAAGCTCTTGAGCGGTGGTGATGTGTACGTACAACTGACGTTTGTCCAACTCAGGCACACCAGTCGAGTAAATGCCCTGCACCTTAAAATCAAAGGCATTCAATGCGCCATCACTGGTGGTGGCGAGCAGTGTGACCCAATCGCCAACGGCCACTTTGAGGTTACGAGCAAGATCGGTTCCGAGCATCACTTGTGGCTCTTGGCTGTCGTATCTTGGTGATTTCACATCCGAGAGGGTTTGACCGCTGCGCACATCCAGGAAAGGTCCTTTCATGTCGAACTCGCGCTCATTAACGCCTGTTCCCATAAAAATGGTCGACTTGCTTCCGTTAGACACCAAACCGCTAAAGTAAACTCGTGGCTGCACACCACGTACATCACTGTCACCAATAATGCTCTTGGTGAGCGCTTGAACGTTATCCAGACCATTACTCAGCGGCATATCTTCGTCTTGTTCAAAATAACCCGGTGTGCTCAAAGTAAGATGACCCGTATCGCGCGCGGTTGATTCTCTCAAAGATTCGTAGGTGTATAGTCCATAACCGCCCGCACTAGTCAGTGCAAACACGGCAATCGCGATGATCAACACCGAAAGCAGACTACGTCGACCATTTCTCAATAGATTGAGCCACGCCAAACGCACCGAGGTTGGAAATAAAACGGAGCTAAAGCCTTGTGTTAACTTGCCCATGAGATCGCCTCCATTGCTTCGGCTTCTGGCGCCAGTTGTCCGTCGATAAGTTCAATCACTCGATCACAACGCTGCGCCATTCTTGGGTCATGCGTTGCGACGATAAAGGTAGTGCCCATCTCATGACCGAGATCTTTCATAATGTCGATCACCAGGTTGGCTGTGTGGCTGTCTAAGCTGGCAGTCGGCTCATCGGCAATCACTAGGCTTGGGTTATGGACCAGTGCTCTGGCTATCGCGACACGTTGCTGTTGACCGCCTGAAAGGTTGTCTGGTCGGTGATGAACATAATCTCCCAGCCCAACACGCTCTAACATATCTTGCGCTTTAGTCTGTTGTTCTTGCTTCGAGCATTGGTTCAACATCAATGGGTAAGCGACGTTCTCAAGTGCTGTCATCACCGGAACAAGGTTGAAGCGCTGAAACACAAAACCCAACGACTGGCGGCGAAAATGCGCAGCAGCAATCTGCTCTGTTGGATACGCTTTGCCAGCAATATTAATCTCACCTCGATAGTCCATATCCAACAAACCTAGGATGTTCAACAATGTACTTTTTCCCGATCCCGATGGGCCACACAACGCCACCATTTCACCACGTTTGATCTGACCATCGACTCCCTTTAGAGCAGCGACACGTTGTCCACCCGTGAGATACGATTTGCCGATTTCTTTAAATTCAATCATTCCGTTTTCCTCTGATTACTCGCCTACTATTCAGCTTCCATGCCCTTTGTTTCGCTTTCGCAACTATTACTTGGCTTTCGCTATTAGGGCCTTAGCAGTCATCGTTTCGATGTTATCGGCATCGGCCATTTCCATTTGTTTTAACCACGCCTGTGCTTGCGTTAGGTCTTCAGCACGAATCGATGCAGTAATTGCGTAGCGATAAATCCATGAGGTTGCAGAGAAGTGCTGTTGTTGAAATTCATCTTCCGCGAGTAGCGAGAGAAACAAGTCGTAACCGCGATCAAAGTGGTTAAACATGTCAGGTAGAGAAGTGTAAGTCACCGCGGCCATGGCGCGAGTCAGGTAAGAATCTGGTAATCCTTGAACGCGAGGTTGTTCATGAATGGGTTGGTCTTCGTCTTTCAGCAACACCAATGATTTATCTATGGTCGATAAGCCCTTCTCGACATACTTCATTTTGTTCCAAGGCAAGAGTGCATCACGACCCATTAAGGTTTCTGTGCTGCCTAGGTAAACCAAAGTCAGCGGCGTCGCACCGTCTTGTTGCAGCGTGTCATTGAGGCGTTCATAGGCAACCTCGACCAGGTCTTCATTGCCTTGCGCGGCTTGATTGTAAATATCAAGCACGTCTGAACTTGGATTAGCTAGCGCCAGCGTAGGAGCGATTGAAGCTAACCCAATTAAAAGTGAACGACGAAACAGAGCAGTAAATGAGTTTGAAGTGTTTGAAGCCGTCATGATATGTAATCCCTTTCAAATGTTGACGTTGAAAGGTTAACCACAAACTGTCACGCCGTTTTATCAATGCGACGAATGGCAATAATGCGGAGTGAATGGTTGAGTGAAGGCGTGAGTGGGGAAGTTAGAGGTGGGAGTCATTACCCTTCTCTGCAAAGAAAGATTCAAGTTTAGTCACCATCATGCTGCACTGTTTGTTAACTGGCCATTTCAATTAACCCAAATAATTTAGCCCTTTATAAAGCTAATTAGAACGACTCAAGCAACATTAGTACATAATTTAAACACAATATAATAAATTCATACTATCAATACACAACCCCATAACATTTACCATCATAAGAGCTTGATTTCACACTGCGTATTAATATAGGGTACAACCCGAAATAGCTCGTCACAAGTTACTGATTTAAAAGAACAAAAAACCATCAGGTCAATTAATCAATGCTTTGATAGCTATAATTCGCGTACGTCGGTCGTTCTAAACAATGGCTAGTCTTATAACAATTCAATGAGAACAAAATGAACTTACTTAACAAATCGGTTATCACAGCTATCACCAGTGTATTATTCATGACATCAGCGCAGTCAATGGCCAGCAGCGGCTGCTACATGGGAGAAACCGATGGCTCTCAATGGCTAGAAAGTATCATCGAGCCAGATAAACCACTCTTCATTGATTACAACACCAGAACATGGGGTGAAATCGAAAAGTTTGATTTTGATTTCGGCTACGACAAGATTGAAAACCCACGAGGCTTTTCAGTTAAGGTTCTTTTAGCTAACCGCACTACAGAAGCAATGTCGATTTCAGGTATCCTTGAGGGAGAGAGTGGATCAAACGGCGGCTCGAATAACGCTGGTAGAATTGAACTTCACATGAATCTAAACAGTGACCGTTATTTTTCACGTTTAGTTGACGGAAAACTGAATCTTGGGTTAGGCCGTACAGGTTCAAATGAAACCATCGAAGTAATCAAAGTAACAGCAAGATTCTGTGGTTTACCTGTTCAAGAAGGTGTCGCTGTTAGCGCGTCTGATCACAATATTCTTGCAGGCAACGCTCAGCCTCTATCACATTTTATTGATGCGGATACGACGTATCGAGTTTCGGCGACGGGAAGCGCAACCGATGAAAACGGAAATGCTATTACCGCAGTATCGATCAACTACATTGATTCTCGAAATTCTGAAAATTCGACGCTTCAAGTGAATACAGGTGAAGAGTTCTACCTTCATTCAAATGGTAAGGTATCTCTGTATTACGCAACAGAATCAAGTCAAAACACCGGTGGTCACACTGTCAAATTTGAGCGTGTTAACCTAGATTAGTCTCTAGCTAAAACCTGATTAAAAGCACTATGTGTACCGAACTACTCGGGTATACATAACCATCGATAGGCTTGCCTGGATTTATACAAGCCATACAAAAATAGCCGCTAATCAGCGGCTATTTTTCGTTATCCAAGTGACACTCCAACTCGGCGCTCGTTAGCCTTAATAAAGTAATGACAATGCTTTTTCGAGCACAACATCTCGGCCTTGCTGACGATCTTCTAACACAAAGTTTCTAACCACGTGATCTGGCTGTACCCCTTTGACTTCATGGTTTTCAAGGTCGCGATTCTTATAATATAAATTACTTAATGAATACTCCCAGCCATTAGGCAGCATTCTGCCAAACGCATCTGAGGTGGCGCCTGATGTCGATTCACCAACGATGGTCACGTGAGGGAGCGTCTTCATCGCCGATGCGAATGTCTCTGCTGCACTAACCGTTCCAAAAGAGGTCAAAAGTACAATCGGTTTTGTATATGAAATACCATCGCTCGGAGTCATCGTGACATCGACATCATGGCTGAATTCACCTTTGAAGTAAGAGCTAACATGCCAAGCTAACTGCTGCTCTTCAATCAAATGCTGCAATAACCATAAACCTTGCATATCAAGCCCACCCTCATTTTCACGGATGTCGATAATCAACGACTGGGTATCATTTAGCTGCGTTAAAATTTTAGTCACTAATTCTTCAAACTGACGATGAGCTTTATCTGTGTTTCGTTTAGGAGTCTCTGTTATTAAACCTTCATCGATATAGCTCATGAAGTCGCCAATTCTTAAGTATCCAGTCGGTATGCCTTTATTATCAATGATGCCCCAGTTAAGACGATATTCCTTGCTCTCACGAGAAGCTCGTTTTTTAAAACCTTCCTGTTCATGTTCAAACAAATACTTCATGATATTGAGCGTGATTTTATCCTTCTGACTGGTTATGTAGCTTTCTTTTTCTGATTCAGGAATATTTAACTGGTCAGCTTCCAACTCCAATTGTTGTTCCAAGGTGGCTTTATTGCTATACCATATCTGCAGCTCTTTTGAAGGGATAGAAATAGAACTATGATCATCCCTTAAGTGACGCAGTATTTCATCGAATACATTAATTAGCTGCTCGTCGTCTGCACCGTATAAGTCATCATAATATTTATCATAAACCCCATCCCAGTCAATGTTACGTTCATCAAAAAAGGCATAGTGGTTGTTCATATCTTGCCAATATATATCGAACATCGATTGAGCATCAAAATCAAAGTAACCATCGCGAACCATAGAGTGGCCTAGGCCTTCAGTACATACATCATTGATATTGCTAACTAAAGTATAAGTAAAAGGTCTAGGTCGAAGAATATTAAGAATCAATTGATTATCTTGACGAATGGAATGCTGTTTTATTGCTTCATAACTCAACTCTGTGCCATAACTCAGAGAGTTAGACACTTCATAACAAGTGCTATTAACCACCTGTATTGTTCTTATATTCTCATTTTCGATAACTTTAATTTCGCCATCTCGTTGGCTAAACCAAACCCCATTAATATCATGATTCTGGTCTTTTTTAACTTGTTCGCTATGACATGCGAATGAGCCTTGAATTAAAGCAAATGTCATCACATATTTAAGAGGTTTCATTTTATTACTCCACTATACTGAAGTTAAAAATGATAAATTAATTTAATAGTAATCAGTGTAGGTATATGTATGTTTTATGTAACTAAGCCTATTACATTATTAATTAGAATGAAATAAATTAACATTATCAAATTTAAAGAAATCTAATTTAAATCTAACTAATTTAGAGAATTTAGAATAAAAAAGAGCCTATATTAAAATATAGGCTCAAAGCAGTGGCAGTGCATAAATTAAAATAGGTTTATATATTTTTAGCTAATTAAATAAATTCGTTTAATTAAGCCACAATCGCTGATACTTTAACGGCATCACTGATTGTTCGGTAATTCGGAGAAAATTGTTGGACCCCAGCAATAACTTCATCGTAATCAGCTTGAGTACCATCACCTTGAACTTCAAACTGAAATTGGATCTCTTCGAAGCCAACCGGAGCTTCTTCAGCTACATTCAAGAACCCACGAAGATCCAAAGCCCCTTTGATGGTCAACTTTACAGATTCTAAACGAATGCCGCGGGCACTGGCGCCTGCAACAAAACCAACCATCATACAGCCAGCCATGCCACCCAACAGATAATCCTGTGGCGTAGGGTATGCGTTATTGCCAAGAAGCTCTTCTGGTTCACCCACGTCGAAAGTAAAATCTTTAACGATTTCTGTTCCACCTACCTTTTGGTTCAACGTGCGAATTTCGCTATGAACACCGCCTTTCCATTCAGCAACAATGCCGTATTCAGATACCGCTTGTGTCGCATCATCAGTAATAACTTTCGTATAAGCTGATAGGTCTTCTAAGTTAAGGTCATTTAATGGTGCATTACTCATGTTAAGTCCTTTAATTATTTCTTGTTTATAGTGATTAATATTCATGTAGTGCCTCCCACACCGCGTGGAAGGCGACATGTAATTTAGTTTCGACCCGCCATCACGCCGCCATCGACATTTAGAATCGTGCCCGTTACCCAAGAAGACTTGTTCGACAGTAGATATTCAATCGCGTCAGCAACATCGTCTGTAGAACCAATTCGACCGATTGGGTGGAAATCGTTAAAGCCTTGTAGTGCAGATTCAATCTCGTCTTCAGCGATGAATGACTTATAAATTGTCGACATCACGACTGCTGGAGCCACAGCGTTTACACGTACACCGTGGTCGCCTAGTTCAATGGCCAAGTTTTTTGTCAGTGCATGTAGTGCCGCTTTCTGCATAGAGTAAGCTGAAGAAGGCGTTGCTTTAATTGCTTGATGTGCCCACATAGAACCGATGTTTACAATTGCGCCACCACCGTGTTGTTTCATATTTTTCGCAACGGCTTGTGTAATGAAGAAGAAAGCACGGTTCATATCTAACTGAAGGTCGTAATCTTGCTCAGAATGCTCAAGGAAATCGACAGGTTTGAAGAAACCAGCCGCGTTCACCAAGTAGCCAATGTGACGTTTTTCTGCATTTAACTGTTCAATAAAGCTTTGAACAGCAGAAGGGTCGTATAAATCAACCTGAGCAGTTTCAACATGACCATTCGTGGTTGATTCCAGATCCAATTTTGCTTCAGCAAGATTCTGTTTATCATGAGAGAGGATCATTACAGGCACACCAGACTTAAGCAGTCGCTCTGCTGTTGCTTTACCCATACCAGAAGAACCGCCAACAATTAGTGCAATAGAAGATGTATTAAACATAATGAAATCCTTAACTTAAAAACTACCTACTAGTAGATAGGTTGCTTATTCAAAAAAATGGAGGAGTAGTAGAGACCATCTCCTCGTCAGTGGGTGTACTTTAAGATCGGATCGGTTTCGCGTCAACAACTTTATCTACCTACCAGTAGATAGATAAAGTTGTTTTCAATAAAAACCCATATTTATCATAAACATAGGTTATAGAATTATTTTTGTAAAATAAGCATCCGTCTCATAAAAAGTGTCTACAACACCATTTAGTGAGTCAGAACCATTACGAATTTTTGTCCAATGAACAGTTTGCAGACATAAAAAAAGCGAGGGCTAAGCCTCGCTTTCAAAACTACAACCTCTTTTGGGTTGCACTACGTCCAATATATCTACAGCGCGATGACAATGTCTCCTACAAAGCCCATTGCTATGCCGTGGATACACCCTGGAAGAGTCAGAGCATCATCAACATTTCACCACATCCCGTCAACTTTGCAACATAATTAACATGTGAATGACTTCACATATAAAACCATTTGCTATGCAATAGATTGTAAAGTCATTTATCACGGGAATGTTACTTGGTATAAATGCCTCGCATAAGTTATGAAAAGTTTGCAAATATGTAAACTGTTGTATTTTCATTAGTTAACAAGGAGAGCTGTTTTGTTTTCTGATAAACAGAATCACTATGAATGTATAGGAATAGGCTGCGGGCCATCCAACCTCAGTATCGCTTCATAGCTATATGATAAACATGATGTCAGTAATGTATTCTTCGATATGAAGCCTGGCTTTACCTGGCACGATGGAATGATGCTGCCGAATACAAAGCTGCAAGTCTCTATGTTTAAGGACTTGGTTACACTCGCATCTCCCACAAATAAATTCTCCTTCGTATCCTACCTGCACCAACATGGCAGGCTGTTCCAGTATTTAAACTCGGACTTCAACCAGATTTCTCGTCTTGAGTTTGCGGATTACCTTAAGTGGGCAGCAACAAGCAACAAAAATATTTGCTTCGGTGAACGAGTAGAAAATGTGGATTTTGACGGCAATTATTTCGTGGTAGATACCTCAAAAAGACGTGTTTTCGGTAAAAATATTGTAATTGGTGCAGGGATAACCCCCCATGTACCCCAGTTTGCCAAAGAGCACATTGATAGTGAGTCACACTTTCACATTCATGAATTCGCCCGGCAGGAACGTGATTTCAGTGGAAAAAAAGTGGTGGTGGTTGGAGGAGGACAGTCAGGGGCTGAAGCTATACTGGACTTGCTAAACCGTACAGGCAGTGATGCGCCTGAAGAAGTAACATGGTTATCTCGCCGGGAAAACTTTTTCCCAATAGACGACTCCCCTTTTACCAACGATCTGTTCACTCCGACCCATTCTGAATATTTCTATAAACAAGGGTCAGCATTCCGACAAGACTTCCTTAAGCGAAATGTATTGGCCAGCGATGGTATTTCAGGCCACACAGTACGAGATATTTACCAGCGTATCTACACCATGCGATACATAGAGCGTTCACCTATGAAAATAAATTTGATGCCAAACCGCAATGTATTTTCTATCGACAAGAAAGCGCATGTGTGGGGAGTGAACATCAAACATATTTTTGAAGAAAAAACTGAGTATTTGGATGCGGACACCATCATCTGGGCGACAGGATTTCGTTCAACCCCGCAACCATTTTTGCACCCTATTGCACACAGAGTTGAATATGAAGGTACTGAAATCCGACTCAACAAAGACTATTCCGCAATTTGGGATGGTCCGTCCGACAGGAAAATTTTTGTCCAAAACTCCGCCAAGAACCAGCGCGGCTTGGCTGATCCGAATCTGAGTCTTACAGCCTGGAGAAGTCAGGTTGTCATAGACAGTATGCTCAACCAGCAAAAAAGCGCCCCTCTAGACGATCCATTCGTTGACTGGGCAGCCATTGAATCCAAAGAAATGACAAAAAGTCACCAGGTCAGTGATGTAAGCCGAACAGTCATGTGTCACAAAGGGGCTAGTTATGAGTTATCTGTTTAAAAAAGAAGTAATCATCATTGTCGGTGGCATCTCCAGTGGCAACCATCTGGCCCCTCTTTTCAATGGGTTGGGATACAACTGTGTTCATGTCTGCACGGAGGACTATATAGAACACCCTTTCCTTAAACCAACCTTTAAGCCGAATGATTATTTTGCAAACTATATTCTGCTGTCAGAAAACGATGACAGTGATTTTATTGAGGAAATGCGGCAGTACCGGGTCAAAGCTGTGATAGCTGGCAGCGAACCATGCGTGGAATTTGCAGATAAGCTGAGTAATATTTTCAATACGCCTCGTAATGTGGCTTCACTAAGCCGTGCCCGCAGAAGCAAATACCTCATGCATGAAACATTAAGACGTAACGGAATTAGGTCAGCCAGACAGCTTCTGACATCTGATATACAGGAAATCTACGACTTTCATACAGAGCTAGGCAGAAAGATCGTGTTGAAGCCTGAGGCGAGTTCTAACACTGACAGAGTCTTTTATTGCGATTCCAAACAGCAGATTGCGGAAGCAGTAGACCGGATTTTAGGTGTTAAAGACTATCTTGGCCAGATCAACGAAAAGGTACTTGTCCAAGAGTATCTCTCCGGGAAGCAGTACTTGGTTAATACAGTGTCTTCCAGCGGGAATCACTATGTCTGTGACGCCTGGATAGAAACCCGTCATAACGATGATGCTCCTTCCAATGACAGCCATGCAGACCTAGTAACCCCGGCCTCTGAAGACTACCAAGTGATAGCTGAGTATACATCCCATACCCTTGATGCACTGGGAATATGCTATGGTGCCGCCCATCTTGAACTTCGAATTTCCGAGGAAGGGCCATATCTGGTCGAAGTGGCGGCCAGAATGTCAGGCGGCGTTGATTTCGGCGTGCTCCATGATACCCATAGTCTAACCCAAATGTCATTGCTCCCGGATGCACTGCTTGATACAGACTCTTTCATTAAGCGTATCAACAGCAAGACTCCAACAACTAAATGCGTCAGGAAGGTATATCTATCTTCCCCAGTAGAGGGGCCCGTGTTGAATCAACCCGACCTGAGCCTGTTTTTAGGGATTGATAGTGTCAGCAGTGGTTATTTCAAGGTATCTAAAGGAGATTACCTTGAGAAGACTGACCGGACAAAGGGAAAGGTCAGGCCGGGATATGTCTATATGGTGGCCACGTCACCAGAGAAGATTGAGCATGACTTTAAATTGGTACGGCGTAACGAGAACGCTCTATATGAAATGATGCTGCGTCCCATGTGATATACCAATCATCATAAAATTGGAAATTAATAGTGTCTTAGGTGCAATTCTCGCTGGGCATTGCGTTGCTCGCAGCTGCACCTTCAAATACTTACGAAGATAGAAAGTAATAATACATGAAGATAACCAAAGCGTTGCCATATTCGTTTGATGTCCGTACTAAATCGGCGAATACGAAAAATATGGTTCTCCACACAAATGAAAAAACAAACATTCATAATCACCACGACAAAGAGTGCTGGTATATAAAAAGTGGAAAAGGGATAGTCAGGAACGGTGACACTACTGCAGTCCTGGAAGCGGGTGACTACATAGAGTTTTCACTATTTGAACCTCATACCATTGAGAACCGGAGCAGTGAAAACCTATGCTTCACAGCATACTGGTATGCAGATTGGGCGGAAGTCCTAGCTGAAGCGAACAAAGATTCACAATACAGCTCTAAGCTTTTGATTCAAACTGCATTCCCTACTCCAAATGGTCCCCTCCATCTCGGACACTTGTCCGGGGCATATTTAATTTCAGACATACACAGACGCTGCTGTGAGCTAAAGGGCATTGAAACTTTTTCATTCTGTGGAACCTTCGGACACACAAACCATATAGACAGATCCGCGGAAGTGCAGGCGCTATCCTATAATGAGCTTGCATCCAGAAGTGAGCAGAAAATTATCAATAACTTGGAGATGTTCCAGACGAGATATGACGCATTCTTGACGCACTTCAGCACTCTGACATCCGGTTCATTTAATACATCAACAACAAAGTTTATTGAAGTACTAATGTCATCATCCTATCTGGATGAGCGTGAAGTTCTTCACCCATATAGCGATTCATACGGCGATTTCGTAAGTGAGAGTTACGTTTCAGGAGGCTGCCCAAACTGTGGTGAGATCACAATTGGAATGGAGTGTGAAAGTTGTGGTCTGTATCAGGACGAATGTGAGCTGATCGATCCCTTTCACTCTGTCACAAAGGAAAAACTGACCCACAGGCCAATAAAACGCCTCTACCTCACCCTTGACAGAGAAATTATAACGGAACTTCTTGCTACGTGTTATAGCAATAATGTTGCTATGGGTAGAACCAGTTTTGATGGCTTCAAAGGTTACCTTGAGAACAACAGTCTGACAGACATTGCAGTTACCTCTATCAAAAGAAATGGGATTTCAATTTATGGTGACCAGAAGCTGTCGGTGATACTGGAGCGGGCTCTCAGAACTTATCACGCCATCTCACTCTTCCCAGAAGCAGAGCGTCATGTCTTCTTCTGCGGAAAGGACAACATGTGTGGGACGGCAATATACCTACCGTTTATTCTAAAAGTCTTAGGAGTTCCAGATAAGCAAATACCAATATCTATCATTACAAACTTTTGTTTACTGGAAGGTAGAAAGTTCTCGACTAGTGCTGGTCATGCTATCTGGGCTAGCGAGTTTCTTAACTCATACCCTGCCGATTTGCTCCGCATATATTTGGCTGGTATTCAGAATCAGACTTTTGAAAGCAGGTTTTCCGTCGGTGAGTTTCATGAATCGTCTCGAAACTTTATCAATACCGTTGGCGATATTTTCAGTCAGGGTAGAGATCTCGCGACACAATATGATGGAGCGGCAGAAGCGGGCCCGTGGTTGAAGCAGGATGTAACCTTCTATCAGGAGCTTAACGAAGCTATGCGTCATTGCATCAACAGCTACACGGATTGTGCTCTCAAGTCTTCTATAAAGCGTATCTCCTACATCATCGACGTAATCAGGGATTATATCGAAGAGAGCACACGCTACTCTGGAGATAAGAATTATCTCAGGACCAGGATTGCGTTAACGCATTACGCCTACAAATGCTTGGGATATTGCCTGTATCCTGTCACCCCGAAGATTGCCACAAAGATCTTGTCCTGCTTCGAAATTGGCCCAGAGGATTATCAATCGAAGGGAATTCAAGTTCAGGTTGTTACTGCTCAGGACCTTGACCCAGTCTTCCACGAACTAAACAACATGAAAGTTATGATGGAGGCGTGATATGAAGAAGCGTTTAGGTTTAGTCGGATGCGGAAATCTGGGTTTTTCTCTGGCTAATTACATCGGTAAGCTCGGATTTGACGAGCTATTTGTTCATGACTTGGACCAGGAGAAATCGCTCAATCTGAAAGAAAATATCTCAAAGGTCTATCCAATGATGCATGTCGAACAAGGGATATATACTAACAAGGTTGATGTAATACTGCTTTCTCTCAGTGGCCCACAGACAATTGAGTTTGTTACCGATCCAAAGAACCATTCATGTTTCAGTGGAGATAAAGTCTTCGTCAGTCTGGGGCGCCCTAGCTATGATGATATTGCCCAACATGAAGAGCTGGATCGTTACCTCGTTGAAAACAATATCACCCTATTGTTCGGACTGGGGTTAGAACCGGGTCTCGTCGAAATACTTATGCAATATGTAGCCTGGCAACAAGGCTCCAAATCGCTAACATGTCTCCGTTCAGTTTGTGGTGGCGTGCCGCTTAATCCGACGCCTCCGCTAAATTATGACCTTCTCTTCGGGGACAGGTTGCCATCATTGAATCGAAGGGCGTTATTCAAGTTAAATGGAAGCCTGAGTTACTGCAATCGATTCGATATATGCGAAAGAAGTTTTGTAGATGGCGTAGGTATGCTTGAAGTGTTTCACGATGGGCTGTCTCCATATCTTCTTTCTTCCCCCTACATCAAGGATATTCCGAATATTAAGCAACAGACGGCAAGGTGGCCCGGATTTTTCGAATGTATGCGGACGCTTATAGCGCTGGGTTTACTGGAAGATGCCCCCACGCTTGCCGGTGACCTAGTGCCGAATGACCTTACCCATTCTATCCTAATGCAAAACGGTAATCTCAAACGTAATGGGCCTGACATCAGCTTTGTCGAAGTGACTGGAGAGCTCGCTTCTGGAGGCGAAGTAAAAGTCAGCCTTGTATCAACTTGGGACGAAGAATCTAACCTGACCGGTATGGCTAAGCTCACCAGCTTCATGGTGACTTGGGCAGCGTGGGAAATGACCAGGTCGCACAGGGATTGCCGGGCTGGTTTGATACTGGGCCACCAATATTTCCATGGGGAAAAGACAAGTGAACTGCTCGAATCCTTTAAAGAGCATATCGGCTGTACTGTAAAACTATCTTTTACAGGTCAGTAATACCGGCCACATAGGTGTAGCATACCTGCCAGTACGGCATGGCCAGGTTTTGGCAGGTATGCACTCGAAACCTGAACAACAAACAAGGATAAATATGCCTCAGAAAAAACATGACCCACTATCTCGTGAAGAGCTTAAGGTGGTGTCCATTCTAACGCTATTGCTTTTTATCGGCTTGATGGGTACGGATATTCATCTTTCTTCATTGCCGGAAATGACAAAGTTTATGGGCACCACCCAGGAGCTGATGCAGTCCTCAATATCAATTTTTCTACTTGGCGTTGGATGCAGTGCCCTTGTATACGGACCATTAAGTGATAAATATGGGCGAAAGCCGGTCATCATGATCGGAATTTCCACTGCCATAGCCGGCAATTTGTGGGCAACCACGCTCTCTGATATCGAGCCATTCCTAATTTCCCGCTTTGTTCAAGGTGTCGGTAGTGGCGTGAGCCTCGCACTGTCTCGTGTTGTACTGTCAGATATAGTTCAAGGCGAGCGCTATGCCATTACCAGTTCCTACATAACCATGTTCACGGGACTGTCTATTGTCTTTGGGCCTGTGATCGGCAGTGCCATTCAATCATGGTACGGATGGCAAACCAACTTCTTGGTGATGGCTGCTATGCTTTTTTGCATACTTGTAATCTACGCTCTGCTATGTCCGGAGACGAACAGATACAAGGACCAATCCATAAAGTTGCATGAATGCTTCGCGAACTATCGCTCAGTGCTTAGAAACGACGTCTTACTTCTGGCAACAGTACTTTCGGGCATAGGAATGGCCTGCTTCGTGATGTATACAAGTTCTAGCTCCTTTATTCTGCAAGAACTATTCGGGATGTCTCCGACCGACTATGGGTGGATGTCCGCGTTTGTTGGGGCCGGTTTACTCGTAAGTCGCTATATATTGCCTAAGCTCGTCAATAGCTACGGTATGCACATTGTTATCGCTACTGGATTGATTATCCTCATCGTAAGTGGCTTTTCATTGCTAGTTATAACAGAGTCAGGATACCTGTCTACTACGACGTTCCTTATTAGCGTTTCAGGGGTATTCTTCAGCTACACCTTCATAGTGATCTGTGCGTCTGCAATATCAATGACCCCATTTACTGACAAACGTGGCGCGGCAGGCGCGGTCTACTCCTGCTCGCAGATGGGGCTAGCCTTCGTGGTGAATGCTTTAGTGTCAGTGATGTCCGATAACAGCGTCCTGATCATCAGCACAACCTATATAGCCCTTCCCATAATAGGTCTGTATTTATGTAGAAAGATTCAGACAAAGCAATTACATTCAGCCTCAGGAGTTAAAGCTCAATGATTGAGTACCACCAAAATCATCCCTTGGATCCGCAGGAAGTTGCAAGAGTATTTAAAGCCTCCGGCATTAACCGGCCCACTGATGACATCCCACGGATAACATCTATGCTCGAAGGCGCGAACCTGATTGTCTCAGCCTGGCATGAAGATAAACTGATTGGTGTATGTCGTGCACTTACCGACTACTGTTATTGCTGCTATCTGTCAGATCTTGCCGTAGACAGAGCTTATCAACGACAAGGAATCGGGACAGAGCTTATCTCTCAAGTCAGAAAGGCAACTGGAGACGAAGTGTCCTTAGTATTGCTTTCAGCACCGGAAGCAATGGACTATTACAGGCGGATTGGTCTCACTCTGGTTGGCAATGCTTTCGTCAAGAAACGATTGAAATAGATTGCTCGACGAACACTAGCAATAAATTAGGGTTCTAGCGCAAAGTTGATGGGATCGGGTGAGATGTTGATGATGTTCCAACTCTTCCAGGGAGCATCCACGGCATGGCACCCTATTTTTCCGGCAAGCAATACCCTGACATATTGATCCTTCAGGCACTCCGTTACTATTTTTCCTATCAAGTGTTTCTTCACTGCAATACGCTCAATATCAAGGGGGACAGGTATCGACTGAAAGATATGCCTAAGGCCGGTATGCTCACGAGCCTGCCAGAAGAAGAAACACCCACGACAACCTACACGTCACAAAAAGTAATGAAAACCGGACATTCTAAACCGGTGAAAGGTGATCAAAGTAAGTTGGTGTAACGCCACCGTAAAGTGCATTATTACAGCTATGAGAAAGGGCTGAGCCTGAGCGAAGTGACCAAACGACCGGCGATAAATGTAGCATGCAATACGTCCTCTCCGGTATTGCAGGTCTGTCACAAGCCTTTAGTAATGTGTGATAATATTCCAAACACGGCTGTGTGAAGCCTAATAGCAATGACATACATAATTCTGAACCGGCGACGGTGTCGCCTGAGCGGCCTACGGCCGAAAACAACTAGACTCAACCTACTAAGGTGCTTTACATGGATCGTTTATCCTATAGGTTATGCATCCGAATAAGCCCATCAAACAACTCTTCAATGCCAACGATACTTGGCTGAACTACCTCAATAAGTACCGAGAAACCCTCCGAACCGTCGTCATTGAAAACGTCACCAAGATGCTCGCTTGCAGTACCGCAGCTTTTGGCTCTAAAGTGTATCGAGGCAGTCATGCTGACTGCACCCATCACAAATACATCCACCAGACGTGTAAATCTCGCTTTTGCAGCAGTTGTGGCATAAAAGCCACAGAGTGGTGGATACAAAAGCAACAACATGTCTTTCCTGAGTGTGAGTATCAACACGTAACGTTGACGCTACTACACACGTTTTGGCCAGTCTTTCGGGATAATCGTTTTCTTCTCAATCATCTCTTTAGCTGTGCAGCCAAAATCTTCTTAGGGTGGGCAAAGCAACTCGATATCGATATTGGCGTGTTCTGTGCACTTCATACCTACGGCAGAAAGCTGAATTGGAATGTGCACATCCATTTGTCTGTCGCACGTGGTGGTTTATGTAAGAAGACTGTTCTATAGAAGCCCATTTTCTTTAAAGCTAATACCACTGAGAAGTGTTGGCGCGGTGCCATCACTCAACTTCTCAGCTCCCATTACACAGAGTTAGACTTAAGTGGAGAAGGCTGCCCTTTTATTCGCAATGAGCAAGATTGGTCCCGATTTTTAACCAGCCAATATTGCCGTCGATGGAAGCTGCACTTTGCAAAGAAAACAGCCAACGTGACGCCCACCATGACTTACCGCGGCCGATACCTAAAGCGCCCACTTATATCGGCGTCGCGTTTACGGTAGGCTTGGTGACGTTTGATTAACTCAACCATAGGAATGGTAGAACGGAATCCCTCATTTTGAGTCCAGAAGCTCTGATAGACCGCATGATTGAGCATATTCCAGATAAGCACTTCAAAATGATTCGATACTTCGGTTTTCTATCAAACCGACGTCGTGGTGAGGTGCTCTCTAAGGTCTACAATGCCTTGGGCGTCGCCCCTAAAGACTCACCTGAAATGCCCGGTTACGCAGCTATGCTGAAAGGGTATGTGAAGGTTGATCCGTTTGAGTGCATTCTTTGTGGGCACCGTTTAACGTATCTTCGCTTTAGGGCTGGGAGCCGCTGTCAGAGCTGGTACACCATGCTCTGGCTCAAGCCCAAATCAGGTCAATTTAGGCATTTCACAGGATGAGTCTATCTGAAATAGCGAAAGCAGCATGAAAGTGTTCGAAAAACACCCGTGTTTAGATTGTAGAGCAGAAGTTAGGTCAGTCAGCGACTTATTCTGACGTGAGTTAGGTCGCTAACTTCAAGGCCGATTGCTATACCGCGCCGTATCAATCTGAGCGATAAACTATGACGCCTGCAGAATGTTTAAACAGCTGGCTTTCACTGAACGGATATAATCTGTGTCCTTGAATTGAGACAGTAAAATCCCCCCCTCTAAGGCGACAAAAATTAGCCTCGCAGCTTGAGTCGCTTCTAATCCAGAACGGAAATGTCCACTCGCAATCCCCTGCTCTATGCTTTTACGAATAAAGTCTTCATTAATTTGAACAAATTTAGACAATAGGCTTTCCAAACCATCCGCTAAAAAATAGAAGTCAGAAGCATACATACCACATAGACACAGTTTGTTGTTCTCGCGTACATCAACAAAAATTTCGGCTAATGCTTCAATTTTACCTTCTGCAGAGATGTCTTGACTCTCGATCCGCTTTAACGCTACTTCGTAATTAACAAGGTAACGTTCAAATACCGTTTGAGCCAGGTCTTGTTTCGTTTTGAAATGATAATGGATACTCGCAGTCTTTATCCCAAGCTCATTTTGAATGTCGCGAAAACTGAAGCCATTAAAACCTCGGCTTTGCATATAACTTTCCGCTAAATCGACGATCTTTTCTGCCGTTGGATTAAGTTCTTTCATATTAATTCCACCTATATTTTAGGTGAATATAGCATAATTCACAGGGATTGCCTATCTATCAGTAGGTATGGTTTTCCAGGAGGTGCAAAGTTCGAGTGTGGGTGGGCAAAAAAATAGCCGCTGATTAGCGGCTATTTTTAATTATCTAAACGAAGTTTCTATCTTTCTACTTCTTTGTCTCTTCAACCACAGCTTTCATCAATACAGAGGTATCCATGCGGCCTTCACCTTGTGCAGAAAGAGCCTTGTATGCGTTGTTGGTCTTCTCCGTCAATGGAAGTTGAATGCCTTGGCGCTCAGCTTCATCTAAACAGAAACCTAAGTCTTTGATCATCCAATCAATGGCGAAACCGAAATCAAACTTGTCTTGCGCCATTGTCGTAGCGCGGTTTTCCATCTGCCACGAACCAGCAGCGCCGTTTTTGAGGCAATCAACCAGAGTTGGGATATCTAAACCTGATTTCTCAGCAAGCACTAAGCCTTCAGATAAGCCATTCAACACACCTGCGATGCAGATCTGGTTAACCATTTTCGCGCGCTGGCCTTGGCCGACTTTACCCATCAGAACTGACGATTTACCGTAAGCTTCAAACACAGGTTGAAGGTCGTTGAATAGCTGTTGCTCACCACCACACATGATAGTTAGCACGCCGTTCTCTGCACCTGCTTGACCACCAGACACTGGTGCATCCATAAAACGAACTCCAGCTTGCTTCGCAGCGACTTCAAGCTCTTCAGACAGGATTGCAGACGTTGTGGTGTGGTCAACAAGAATCGCGTTTGGCTTCATAGCGGCCAATGCACCTGTTTCGCTGGTTGTCATGCTGCGTACGTCATCATCGTTACCCACGCAAACCAGCACAACATCGGCTTCTGCCACACACTCAGCAACGCTCTCAGCGGTTCTACCTTGGTGCTTTCCAGCCCAGTCCAATGCTTTGCTATGAGTACGGTTAAATACCGTTACCTCGAAACCGGCTTTGACTAGGTGTCCTGCCATTGGGAAACCCATAACACCTAACCCGATAAAACTTACTTTCATCTCTTTCTCCTTTTGTTTAACTCAGCTCGTCGCTATGGAACGACTGAACGCTTTTAATTAACGCCTCAATAAGCAGAGTTAAAGCCTTCGGCTGATATTTTCTTTCTTTGTACACTAAATACGCTTGACGATCACCCCGATGGTACTCAGGGAGTACTTGAACCAGATTCATTTCCGGATCCACATGACGAAAAGGCAGCGAAGCGATACCCAGCCCCTTCTGCGCTGCTGCCGCGACCGCACGAATATCGTTCACAATAAACTTAGGCCTGATCGTCACCATCTGTTCCAGGTGACCCGCTTTGTAAAGCGGCATATCAAACACATCATCAACGTTAATCCAGTCTTGATGTTCGAGATCTTGTGGTTTAACGATCGGCTCACGTGATTCTAAATAGGTTTGGCTTGCAAAAAAACCATGTTTCGCTTTAAACAATGGTCGAGCGATCATGCCTTCCATTTCGGAAATCTGAAACGTGATCAACAAATCACGGTCGGTTTGAGGCACCACTTGTTGCTGGCTCAAAATCAGATTGAGCTGCACATTTGGATATTGAGTAAGGTATTGCTCGACAGTCGGGCGAAGAAAACCACTATAGAAATTATGAGGGACTGCGAGTTTAATCTTGCCTTGAATGGCATCACGTTCTTCAAGCAGGCTACTAAAACCTTGATGAAGAGACTCCATGCCACTACTCAGCGCTGCAAAAGCCGCCTCGCCATCTTTCGTCGCCACCAGCTCCCTACCCTTCTTTTCTAACAAGCGGATGCTCAAACGCTCTTCTAAAGCGGTTAACCGGCGTGACATGGTCGACACAGGCAGTTGAAGCCGCTTCGATGCCGACAGCAACGAGCCCTCTTCAACCACAGTACAAAACAGGAATAGATCGTCAATGTTTCCGAATATGGAATTCATATTTCTATTTATGCCTATTTTTCTCATTAATGGATAGTTGTAACCTTATCTCATCAGTTACAGAAAATCACGGGAGAAACATATATGAGCAAAAAACAATTTTGGGTAACCGCGATTTTATCCTCACTCACCATGGCAACCATCATGTCTGGGTTAATTTCTGGCTATAAAATGGGATTCAGCCACGAGTGGCCGCCAATCTGGTTACAAAGCTTCTTTCTTGCTTGGCCGTGTGCCATTGTGCTGAACCTTACAGTACTCCCTTTGATTCGAAAGCTGTCTGAGTGGATTTGTCGACCACGCACGCTTTGCTAATCAGTGCTGTATCAACGGGCTCTTTGTTGGCAAAAATGCGGAACGATGATCAAGGCTGATCAATACTCAAAAGATAAAAAAACCGAGCACTAGGCTCGGTTTTTATTAACTATTGTCACTGTAAAAATTACAGCTCAGCGTTGTGGTAAACCTGCTGAACGTCATCACAGTCATCAAGAAGGTCTAGGAACTTCTGGAACTTCTCAGAATCTTCTTCCGCTACTGGCGTCATAGTTTGAGGAACGAAAGTAATTTCCTCAACATCTAGAACTAGCTCAGGGAACGCGTTAGTTAGTGCAGTCTTCGTTTTGAAGAATTCAGTTGTTGGAGCGAATACAGTGATTACACCATCTTCTAGCTCTACATCTGTTACGTCTACGTCGTCCATCATTAGTGTTTCTAGGATGATCTCGTCATCTTCACCTTTGAACTGGAATACAGCTTGGTGAGCGAACATGTGAGAAACAGAACCTTCAACACCGATTTTCGCGCCAGTTTTAACGAAACATTGGCGAACGTCTTGGAAAGTACGGTTGCCGTTGTCAGTTAGACAGTCAACGATTACGCTTGTGCCGCCTGGGCCAAAGCCTTCGTAACGAGCTGGTGCGTAGTCTTCACCACCGCCGCCGTTTGCTTTGTCGATCGCTTTGTCGATAACGTGTGCAGGAACTTGGTCTTTCTTCGCTTTAGCAATAAGGTGCTTTAGCGAAAGGTTCATGTCTGGATCTGAACCACCATTCTTCGCACACATGTAAATTTCTTTACCGTATTTGGAATAAACTTTAATTTTTGCGCCAGCAGTTTTAGCCATTGAGGCTTTGCGCACTTCAAAACTTCTTCCCATCGGGATCTTCTCTCTGATTCAATTAACGGGGCAAATTCTAGCAAATTACTGTGTCATTTCAATTCTACAGCTTTGCTGAGCAAGGTTTGTCTGCGGTTATGCGACGCCCATTACTCGTTTGTATTTTTCTACAGACTGTTCAAACCACGCCTTTTCATCTGGGTCACCGAGCTTCATTGCTTCTTCAACAATGGCTTCTGGGCCACATTTAGCCTGCTTCAATTTCCATACTAGAAACGATGCCTGCTTATCCAGTTCGATTTTGTTTTTCTCGCTGGGTGGAAGGAGTGAAAGGTTGATAGACATTAGTCGCCTTCGTCTGTAATACACTTGGCCGAGAAATATATCATAGAGCAGCCTCATAAAACCAATACTATGAGTAGCAGACAGGATTTATGAGACAAGAAACCAAGCAAGTGCTGATGCAGGTCAAGTTGGGGTAAGAGAAGTTAGCCCTTTTACAACGAGAGTATCAATGATTCGGCCCGCAACACGAACCGAATCGGTTAATCAAATTACAATGCTACTCACTCTCCGCGAACACATCGCAGCGTGAGGCACAGATGAAGTCATTTTTGTGCAGGCCTTTGATTGAGTGACTCCACCAGGTGACGGTGACTTTACCCCACTCCAATAGGATAGAAGGATGATGGAACTCTTCTTCTGCCAACTCTGACACTTTATTGCTGAATGCCCATGCTTGTTTGTAGTTCTTAAACTTGTATACCTTTTCAAGCTGCGGGATGCCGTCTCTTTCGATGATTTGCCAATCAAACAACTCCAACAATAGCGACTGTTGTTCAGCTTTAGTCAGGGCAATCGCGTCAATACTGCAGGCTTCGCATTTTAATTCATTCAACATGTGTCGGTTCCTTGGGTTCAAAAAGTGGTGGTAGTAACCCCGCTTCAATTGCGAGATCAGCTTGCTGTAACAGGTTTTCTTGACTGATTTGAAATAGCTCAGCTAAGTCATTAATCACATAATATTTCGGTTGCATGATGTCGATGCGATAAGGGGTTCTTAGCACCGTTTGCAAATCAAAACGCTCACGAACGGCCAACTCCCCTTCCAGCGCATAATGGGTTTCTGCTGGAGAAGAGAGAATGCCGCCGCCGTAGATTTTCAATTTATCGCCTTCTTTTACTAATCCGAACTCAACCGTAAACCAATACAAACGGGCAAGATAACCTCGCTGTTTAGAGGTGGCGGCTTGGCCTAGCTTTCCATATTGCTCAGTGAAAGCGGCAAAATCAGGATTAGTGAGCATGGCACAGTGACCAAAAATTTCATGAAAGAAATCTGGTTCTTGTAGGTAATCAAACTCGTCTCGCGTTCTCAAAAATGTGGCTACAGGGAATCGCTTATTGGCGAGCAAATCAAAGAAACGGTCGAAATCTATCAACGCAGGTACGGGATGTACTTGCCAACCTGTTGTTTCCTTTAGAACTTTGTTTATCTCAGGTAGTTGAGGAACTCTGTCTAATGGCAGATCAAGCAGCGTCAATCCATGAAGATAGGCTTCACATGCGCGATCATCAATGACGTCCAGTTGCCTTTTCACCAAGTCGTGCCAAATGGCGTCTTCTTCGAGGCTCCACTCAACCCATCCCTCTTGGCTCACGGGCTTAGAATGATATTGAGTCATTACGTACCTCCTTTCGAATGTCTCCCTTTAAGCCTATCCCCACTCATTGTAAGCGCCAAATTTACACTATTTTTCGAAACACCCCTTTATGTAACATTTTATTTACATAAATATATCAAAGCCTTATTTCACTGATCTTTTGACTTTGTAAAACCTTCATACCAGACTGAAATCGTTAAGTTTTTGTTAAAGGTAAAGGAATGTACGAAAGCAACAAGCCAGTTTGGCAGCCAAGTGAGCAGCGTATCGCTGGTGCCAACTTAACCCGATTTATCGACAACTTTGATCTGTCTGAATTACATCTAGATAGAGGTATACAAAGCTACGCCGAGCTACATCAATGGTCGGTGGATCAACCGGAGTCGTTTTGGAAAAACGTGTGGCAGTTTTGTGGCGTGGTTGGCTCACAAGGAAGTGAAATTCAAACGCAAGGTGAGAGCCGATGGCAGCAGCCTAAATCGAATCGTGATGCGATTTGGTTTCCGAATGCGCAAGTAAACTATGCCGAGAACTTGCTGCGCTTGGCGCAAACCATGCCTGACCAGCACGCGATTTGGTTTGAGAATGAACGTGGTGAGCAGCAGAGCTACACATGGAAAGCCTTGTGTGAAGCTGTCTCCAACGTACAGCAATGGCTTGTTGATAGCGGCATCGAGCAAGGTGATGTAGTTGCTGCGTATACGCCCTACCTACCACAAACCGTGATAGCCATGCTCGCGACCACCAGCTTAGGAGCGATTTGGACGTCAACCTCGCCTGATTTTGGCGTTGAGAGTGTGATTGAGCGGTTTGGCCAAGTGAAACCCAAGGTGCTATTCACCTGCGATGGTTACACCTTCAATGGTAAAACATTTGATATGGCAGACAAGAACAGCGCCATCATTGAGCACCTCAGTGAGCTAAAACAGGTGTGTCAGATCGGCTATTTAAAAAAGAATGATTTTGAGCACGACGTGTCGCTACAAAGCTGGCACAACATCATCAATCATTACCAGCCACAGCCTGTTCGGTTTGTGCGTATCGGCTTCAATGATCCGCTGTTTGTGCTCTACTCTTCTGGAACCACAGGTAAGCCAAAGTGCATAGTGCACTCTGTTGGCGGCACCATCATCAACCACCTAAAAGAGCATCAACTGCACAGCGATGTTAAGCCGAAAGATCGCGTTTTCTACTACACCACATGTGGTTGGATGATGTGGAACTGGCACGTCTCTGCGCTCGCCAGCGGTGCTTGTTTAGTGATCTTTGATGGCAGCCCTGTTTACCCACAACCCAATGTACTGTGGGACTTGGCACAGCGCGCCGATGTGTCGCTGTTTGGTACATCTGCCAAGTATCTAGAAGCGATTGAGAAGGCAGAGCTCTCACCTATCGACAGTCACTCTCTGCCTAATTTAAGAACACTGTGCTCAACGGGTTCTGTGCTTTACCCAGAGCAATTTGATTACGTTTACAAACACATCAAACAAGACCTGCATTTAGCGTCTATCTCTGGCGGTACAGATATTTGCGGATGCTTCGTGTTAGGTAATCCTATTTCGCCGGTGTATCGCGGCGAGTGCCAACAGGCAGGGCTTGGCGTCGACATCAAGGTATTCAATTCAACGGGCCATAAAGTCGATCACGAACGTGGTGAACTGGTGTGTACCAATTCCCTCCCAAACTTCCCAGTAGGCTTCTGGAATGACACCGGAGAGCGTTATCACAGCACTTATTGGGACAGGTTCGAAAATGTATGGCATCACGGTGATGAGGTCGCGCAGAGCGTGTATGGCGGCTATCTGTTCTACGGGCGAGGTGACACTACGCTCAACCCTGGTGGTGTGCGTATTGGTACTGCTGAGATCTACCAACAAGTGAACACCATTGAGGGCATCATAGATTCCATCGCCGTCGGTAAAGATGTCGACCGCAATGAGCAGGTCTGGTTGTTCGTTCAACTGCAGCAAGGTGTGGTTCTAAATGAAACACTATTGGCCGCCATTAAGCACAAGCTCAAATCCTCTTGTTCACCAAGGCATGTACCAAGCCAAATTTTTACTATCAGCGACGTGCCAAAAACACGCTCAGGAAAACTGGTAGAGCTGGCAGTGAAACAGGTGGTAAATGGCAAACCCGTTGAGAACATCGGCGCGATAGCCAATGCGGATGTGCTCGATGAGATCAAGCGTGTAATTTCGCTTTAAGCTTGAATCAAAAAAGCCCTTCACGAATGAACATCGTGGAGGGCTTTCTACTCTTCACAGCCATTGGGGCTTAATCTGAGCTATACGTTCGCATCCGCCTGATTCTCTGGCATAGCATCAATGAACGCAGGTAACTGGTTACACGCTGCAACAATCGAGTTAATCAGCGGATAAGGCGACATATCCACATCAAAGCGCAGCGCATTGTAAACTTGCGGCACTAAGCAAATATCGACGATACAAGGTGAATCCGTGAGGCTATACACTGAGTCACCGTACACTTTTCTGTGTTTAGCCAACTTCTCTTCTAAAGCATGGAACCCCTGGCTCATCCAATGATGAAGCCAATCCATTTTCGCCTCTTGTTCACACGACAATTCTCTCTCCAAATACTGCAGCACACGCAGATTGTTCAGAGGGTGAATTTCCATCGCAATATCCTGAGCCATCGCCAACGCTTGGTAACGCAGTGGTGTTTGCTCTGGAATCAACAAGGAATCTGGGCTGCTCTCACACAAATAGCTCTCGTCCAAGTATTGTAAAATCGTCAGCGACTGATTGAGTTGAACGTCACCATCCACCAGCACTGGCACCAATTCACTGGCATTGAGATCACGATATTGTGGATCATGCTGCTCGCCACCATTACGCACTAAATGCACCGATTTCGACTCATAGCTAAGTTGCTTTAGATTCAACCCAATACGCACTCGATAGGCTGCCGAAGAGCGCCAATAACCATAGAGCGTGATCTTCTTGTTCATATCGTGCCTCTCGATAGCTTATTTATGGCTGTCGATATTGACTGACTTTTTGGTCAATCGCGCCAAAGATCGAGTCACCAGCCTCATCAAACATCTCAAGCTTAATCGAGTCACCAAACGACATGAACTGAGTCAACGGCTTACCATCGCGAATTGTCTCTATCATGCGTACTTCAGCAATGCAGGAGTAGCCTACACCACCTTCTGCAATCGAGGTGCCGTGGTCAGTGCCTTGTTTGTTTGATACCGTGCCAGAGCCAATGATTGCACCAGCCGACAGTGGACGAGTTTTCGCAGCATGGACAATCAGCTCCGCGAAATTGAAGGTCATATCCACACCTGCATTTGGACAACCAAAAGGCGTGTCGTTGTAGGTTGAAGTCAGTGGCAGGTGCACCTTGCTCCCTTTCCAATGTTCCCCCAACTCATCAGGCGTAACGGCAACCGGAGAGAACGCTGAAGACGGTTTAGACTGGAAGAAACCAAAGCCCTTAGCGAGCTCAGCAGGAATCAAACCACGCAACGACACATCATTCACTAGCATCAGCAGACGAATCGAATCATGCGCTTGCTCGGCACTTGCACCCATTGGCACATCTCCGGTAACCACCGCGACTTCGCCCTCAAAATCGATACCCCACTCGTCACTGGCAAATTCAATATTGTCATGTGGGCCAATAAACGAATCTGAGCCACCTTGATACATGAGCGGGTCAACCCAGAAGCTTTCTGGCATTTCAGCGCCACGAGCCTTACGCACCAGCTCAACGTGGTTTACATACGCGCTGCCATCCGCCCATTGATAAGCGCGTGGCAGAGGCGATTCACAATAATGAGGCGCAAACACTTCACTGCCCGTTACATGACCAGTGTTGATCGAGTTGTATAGCTCCTCTAACTGAGGTGCAACGCTGTCCCAGTTATCCAGAGCGACTTGCATTGTCGGCGTCAGATGCATCGCGTGGAAAATATCCGTCGCTGGCACACACTGTTTTAGATCTCGACTCACGACCATCAATAGACCATCGCGAGTACCATTTTTCTTGGTTGCTAATTTCATCCTTGTTGCCCCTTACTTCTCTTGCCAACTGTAGACATATTCTTTGTTCTCAACGCTATCGAGCTCATCAGAAAACTGCAGTGCATGACGGGTATCAATCATCACAGCCACTTCGTCGGTGAACTTTTTCTTATACGCTTGCCCAGCCTTAAAGGCTTTCGGGTGAGGACCATGAGTGAAGCCAGCAGGGTGGAAAGTCACCATGCCCGCTTCAATATTGTCACGACTGAAAAAGTCTCCAGCGTGATAGAAAAGCACTTCATCGTAATCATCGTTGTTATGGTAGAACGGCACTTTCAGCGCACCAGGGTCGCTCTCTATCGGGCGTGGCACAAAGGTACAAACCACAAAGCCTGCGCCAACAAAAGTGGTATGTGCAGACGGTGGCAAGTGGTAGCGATGTGACATCAGCGGTCTGATATCGCGCCAATTCACTTTCACCACGGCCAAATCACCATGCCAGCCAACCGCGTCTAAAGGATTGAACGGATAAGTGATCACACTGACTTTTTCGTGGCGTTTCACCTGCACTTGAGTTTGATCTTCTGAATACTGAGCGCGGAATTGATCGTTGATCGATGGGATTTCAAGAACGGCCGGATCAAACACCGCGTGATTGCCGACCATGCCCTTCTCTGGCAAGGAATAAGCGGCGTCGGTGTTCTCAATCATCAGGATGAACATTGGTTCACTTGGCTCCAAGCGCCAATTGGTCGAACGCGGGATCATCACGTAATCCCCTTCACTCACCTCTAAATGACCATAGTCGCAATAGAAATCAGCCCTGCCTTGGTGCATGAACAGTAGTTCATCGCCATCGGAGTTACGTACCAAGAAATCCATCTTCTCATCCATGCGCCATACGCGAATTTTGCAGTCCGCGTTGTGCAAAAGATGAGGCACAGCCCAAGGGGTTATCTGACTGGCTTTTTCCACCAGCGTAAAATCAAAAGCGCGAGGGCGTAAGTCGCCCTCCCACTCAGACCAACCTGTCGGCGCATGTTGGTGATGGAAGTGAGCGGCAGGGCCGAAGAAACCACTTCGGCCCGCCTCTCGCTCATAGATAGCCTCTTCGGGGAAATCAGCATGCGCTTGTTTAGAGCACACCCCCTCCCGATGAGGAAACGAGATCCATTTATGCATCGTCTAATACTCCTCGACGAATCTGGTCCTCTTCGATCGATTCAAACAGCGCCTTGAAGTTGCCTTCACCAAAGCCTTCATTGCCTTTACGCTGAATGATTTCAAAGAACACAGGCCCAATAACCGTCTGTGTGAAAATTTGCAGCAAGATGCCGTCTTTCGTCGGTGCACCATCAATCAGAACACGAAGCTCACGCAGCAGATCAGTGTCTTCTCCGTGGCCTTTAACGCGCTCATCAACTTTCTCGTAGTAGGTGTCTGGCGTTGGCATAAAGTCCATGCCGCGATCACGCAGAGTTTTCACTGTTTTGTAGATGTCATCTGTTGCAAGTGCGATGTGTTGAATGCCTTCACCGTTGTATTCGCGGATGAACTCTTCAATTTGTGATTTGTCGTCTGAAGACTCATTGATAGGGATGCGGATTTTACCACATGGGGAGGTCATTGCTCGGCTCACAAGGCCTGTCAGCTTACCTTCGATATCAAAGTATCGAATCTCGCGGAAGTTACCGATACGCTCATAAAAACCAGACCACAGGTCCATATTGCCTTGTTTCACGTTGTGCGTAAGGTGATCAATCTCGTAGAGGCCTACATCAGCTTTTGCCATGCGCTCTTCCGCATCATCATAGAATCGGAAATCAACATCATAGATGCTCTGCTTGCCGTAACGGTCAACGAAATAAAGCAGACTTTCACCGATACCGTAAATGGCAGGAATGCTCAGTTCCATTGGCCCGATTTCTGTCTTGTACTCTTCCCCACCACCGCTAGACGCCTGCGTCATTGCCGTGGTTGCATCGTTAACACGAAACGCCATGCCACACACCGATGGGCCGTGAACTTTAGCGAACGCTTCAGCTTGGCTGTGTGGTTGTTCATTGACGATAAAGTTGATGTCACCTTGTCGATAAAGCCAAGCCTCTTTTGAACGGTGCTTAGCGATCTCGGCAAAACCCAGTGACACAAACAGCGCTTTAAGTTGCTCAATTCCCTTGTGGTCGACAGCTGTGTATTCAACAAACTCGAATCCATCCGTACCAAGCGGGTTGTATGACTCCACCATGAACTTTCTCCTTGTACCTATCGGTCTTGTGTTACGTTTTTTGTGAAATGATTGTTTGTTTTTTGTCCTTAACTAAATTTGGCCCACAAGCCGACAGATTGGAATGGATAGAGAGAAATGGACAATCACGCTAAAAACCCGTCAATTTGTAAAATATTTGTTACACGCAAGCTCTATTCACAAGAAAGTGAGCGCTATCAATGGGTTGAAAGATGGTGGTTTGATTTACAGGCAAGCAAGAGATGTTATTGAATTGTTACATTCAAGCTTTTGTGAGCTAAGGTGATAAGTCGAACATTAGACTGATGAGGCAAAAAAGCCGCTGTAGTCAGCGGCTTGATAAGTTCTAAAACGAAGCTAATTCGAATATAGGGTTCACGTTAATCCCAGTTTAAAATCGACCAATTCGGTTGATCGGCCAGTGCTTTCAAACGCGGGCATGGATTCACTAGGTACGCAAAATCAGCGTGTTCACACAAAGGTAAGTCGTTGATTGAATCCGTATAAAAGTGAATGTCTGAATAGTTAGTTTCTTGATTGTCTAACCACTCTTTCAAACGGGTAACTTTACCTTCACGATAGCTTGGCACGCCTAATATTTGAGACGTGAAACGCCCTTGGTTTTCGACCAAATCGATACCGAGTGCGTTCACGATACCAATCTTGCGTCCCACAGCTTCTACTAGAAAAGTGACGCTCGCCGAGATGATCAACATGTCGATATCATCACGCTCCAGCTGCTCTATCAATGGTTTCGACTGTTTGAACTGCTTAGGCAAAATATGTTGCTCAACACACTCTTCAACCAAGGCGGTGACTTGCTCAGTTGGTATGTCAACCAGTGGCTCCATAGCAAACGCAAGGTAGTCTTCCATGTTCAGCTTACCCTCCGAATACAAGCCCATTAAGCGCTGGTCTTCTTCAATAAAGTTCGGTGCTGTAGCAATGCCCTTTTCAACCAAGAATTCATTCCAAAGCATCGCTGCATCGGCATTGATCAGCGTTTCGTCCATATCAAATACATACAAAGGTTTGAACATCTTAGGCTCTCACAGGTTGAATTTCGTTCAGGTTAAACAGGAGTTCAAGTTGGCTGCCATTTGCCAATAGTCGTTCAGAGGAACGGTTAAGTAGGTCGACCGTTAACTCGCACTCATCGACATCCACTTGGTAGCGAATCACGTTGCCCAACAGCTGGTGGTTACGAATGGTGCCGGTTTTCGGCGCAGAGATATGTTCGCCATATTGTCGGCCTTGCTCTTTAACGTAGATAGATTCAGGTCGAATCGCCACTTTCCACTCGGTTTCAATATTAAACAGCTGCTTAGCCTTGCTCGCTTGTACCAAGTTGTAGTGTCCCATGAACCCTGCCACAAACTCATTGGCTGGTTGAGTGTAGATCTCTTCAGGTGTGCCGGCTTGGACGATCTCGCCTTTATTCATCAGGAAGATACGGTCAGACATGATCATCGCTTCTTCTTGATCATGAGTCACGAAGATCGTGGTCAGATTCATCTCTTTTTGGATGTCTCGGATCTGTTGGCGCAGATGTTTACGGATCTTCGCATCCAGCGCTGAAAGTGGTTCATCAAGCAATAAAATACGCGGCTTGACCACCAAGGCTCTTGCCAAAGCCACACGCTGGCGCTGACCGCCTGATAGTTGATGCGGGTAGAACTTCTCTTTGCCCGTTAAATCCACCAGCCCAATCACTTTCGCGACTTCGCGCTTTATCTCATCAGCAGCAAGCTTTTTCATCTTAAGGCCAAACGCAATGTTGCCCTCAACCGTCATATTCGGGAACAACGCATAAGATTGAAACACCATGCCGATGCCACGCTCTTGCGGCACTTGGTGAGTGATCTCTTCACCATTCACCCAGATTTCGCCACCATCGACCGGATTTAGACCTGCTAAGCTACGTAGCAACGTTGATTTACCGCAGCCACTCGGGCCAAGTAGCGTAATGAATTCACCTTTCTCGATGGAAAATTCAATGTCTTCAAATACTGTGTTGTCACCAAAACGCTTGGTGAGGTTTTTCGCATTTACATAGCTCATTATTTGGTTCCCTGGCTGAAACGACTTGCCAACCAAGTCAGTAAGAAAATAAACAGAAAGTACGTCATCACAAGGGCTGACGTGAAGTGACCACTGGTTTGACGCATGTTGTATAGGTAGATTTGCAATGTCTCGTAACGTGTCCCCACCAAGATGTTGGCAAACACGAACTCGCCTAGTAGGAACGAGAACGATAAGAACAGTGACGCCATTAACCCTTTCTTAAGGTTTGGCAGAATAATCAGCAAGAATGCCTTGGTGGTGCTTGCGCCGAGCAGGTGAGCCGCGTCCATCAAGTCGTGCAAGTTGATTGCTTCAAAGCTGTTGGCAATCGCGCGATACATGAATGGCAGCGCGATGGTGAAGTAAGTACCAATCAGAATCCATGGTGTACCTATCAGTGAGATTTCGCTATCGGCATACAGCTGAAGTAAGCCCACCGACGACACAACAGGTGGCACCGCGAACGGTAATAAGATCATGATATTCATGACCTTGTCGAGTTTCGGGAAATAGTAGAACACCACGAAAATCGCAGGCAGAACCAACACCACACTCAGTGACAGCGCCGCCACACAGATAAACAGTGAACGGCCGAAGGCTTGTAAGAAGCGAGGATCCGTCAGCAGGTTGATGTACCAATCCAAAGTAAAGCCATCAGGCAAGATCGTGGCGCCCCAGCGCGACGAGATCGAGTAGATAAAGGTCGCTAAGAGCGGGATCATCATGATACCCACGATCGAATAGACCACGGTTTTATGAAAGTGAGTATTTACAGTATTCATTACTTTCTCTTCCCTGCGTAGCTTTTGCTGATCAGCCATTGGTTAATCACTGTGATGAAGGCCAGCATCGCCATCAGAATCACGGAGATCGCCGCAGCTAGATTAGGTTCTAGGAACAAATCGCCCGATACCAAGCTCGCTATACGAATCGTAATCACGTTGTAGTTACCCGAGGTCAACGCATACACGCTTGCATACGCGCCAATCGCATTAGCAATCAAGATGATGAAGGTGCCAAATAAGGCCGGAGACAGCACAGGAAGCGCAACTTTGGTCCAGTATTGCCAGGTTTTCGCACCAAGCAGTGCTGAGGCGGCTTGCCAGTCATCGCTAAGGGCATCAAACGCTGGATACAGCAACAACACCGCCAGTGGAATCTGGAAGTAGATGTAAATCGCCAGTAAGCCCCACTTGCCGTACAAGTCGAAGTCCCCAAGCAATCCGTACTGCTTGAGCAATAAGGTGATTGCACCGTTAGTGCCTAAGATGATGATGAAGGCGAACGACAAAGGTACGCCAGAGAAGTTGCTGCTCATATTAGTGAAAGCAATCACCGCATCGCGGATTTTAGAATCAACGCGACGCAATGAAGAAACGAGCAGAGTCGCAATCGCCAAGCCAACAATGCTCGACCAAATAGACAACCATAAACTGTTGCCAAAGGCCTGCATCATAAAAGCAGAGTCGAATATTTCAGAATAGTTTTCTAAGGAAAACTCATCGTCGTAGAAGAAGCTGTTGATCAGCACCCAAACCATAGGGGCCAGTTGAAACAGATAGAAAAACAGGGCGAAAGGCGCAAGCCACAAAGCGGGCTTGCAGCGTTTGAACCAAGATTTGGTTTGAGGTTTAAGGGCAGAGCCATCGCTCTGCGTGATTACAGAACTGCTCATAGGGCCAACAATTCCTGAGTGTAAGATTTATCGTGTTCAAGGTTGAGTAGCTGACACACACTGCCGCAAATATCAGTCTGTTTCACTGAACAGGCTTGGTGTGTGAACTTATCGCCAATCACAAAGAATGGCACTTCACGTTCTTCAGGCAGAATGCCACCGTGCGATAAGTCATTGTTCATGCCGTGGTCACTGGTGATGATCACCTGATAACCATCGTCAACCCATTTCTCAAGGTAGTTCGATAGGTAAATATCCGCGCCACGTGCACTATTGCGATATTGGCGAGAGTCCAACCCGTGCTTGTGACCCATGTCGTCAATGTTCATTGGATGAATCAGTAAGAAGTCCGGCTGATGAGTGACACGCAAGTGCTCAGCATCCAAGAACAAGGCTTCATCTGGGTAGTGGTCCCAGTGATAGAAACAGCCATGTTGAATGTTCATGGTTTCGTCGTTGGTAAATCGCTCACGCATCGCATCAAAGGGCGCTCGGTTATACAGCTCACTCACCCAGTGATACGCGGCGGCGGCTGTTACTTTGCCCTGCGATTTGGCCAAGCTAAAAATTGATTCATGATTCGACAAACGCACGATTTGATTGTTAACGATGCCACTCTCAACGGGGCGGACTCCAGTTAAGATGCACTCATACAACGGACGTGACATGGACGGCAGCTCGCACTGCATTGGGTAAAGCGTCGCGCGCAGCTTGTTTTTCTGCGTGCTCATGTTTAGCGAATCGCCTTGTTTTTCATGAAGATCACTCAGTTCTAGAAGACCGTTCAGGTAGCCCATGCAATCACGGGCTACCTGATAATTCAGTCCATCTAGAACAACAAGGATAACCTTATTGCTCATGGTCTATTCTCTATTGATTGTTTCTATGGACCACCCGTTACAGGTGGCTTGTTAAGCGGGGATTACTGCTGGTGAATCAAGACGCTTTCTTGCCATTGGCGCGGCAGACGACGTGCTGATTTTTCCCATGCTGAGAAGTCAGTGACGGGATGAACGTTGCTGTATTGCTCGTTCGAGATCAGCTTGTCTTGTACTGATTGAGGTAGCGTCACGTTGCTACGGATTGGGCGCGCGTAACCTTCTGCTAGGTTGATCTGGCCTTGGTCGCTGAAGATGTATTCACGAGCTAACTTCGCCGCATTCGGGTTCTTTGCGTATTTATTGATGATGGTTGTGTAACCAGAGATCACTGAACCATCTTGTGGAATATTTACAGTAAAGCGCTCACGATCAATCTTGTCACGGTAGTTCAGTGCATTGAAATCCCACATGATCGCTACTTCCACTTCACCTTTTTCAAGGTTCGCAATGCTTGGATCGGTGTAAGATAGGCGGCCTTGCTTCGCTAGCTCACCAAAGAATTTGATAGCAGGCTTTAGGTTCGACTCGTCACCGCCGTTAGCAAATGCAGCCGCGAGAATCGCGTTGTTTGCTTGCGCTGCTACGCCAACGTCACCAACAGTGACTTTGTAATCGCCTTCTAGTAGGTCACTCCAAGATTTTGGTGCATCTTCAACAAGATTGTTGTTTGAGATGAACGAGATAGTGCCCGTATAGGCCAGAGCCCAGTGACCATCTTTGTCTTTCGCCCAGTCTGGAATATCATTCCAAGTACTTGGCTTGTATGGCTGAGTCACGTCTTTCTTCACCGCAACACGTGCAAAGGCGAAGCCAACGTCACCGATATCTGCGGTTGCGTTTCTTTTCTCTGCTTCAAATTTCGAGATCTCTTGTGCCGAGCTCATGTCTGTATCCTGATGCTTCAAACCGTAGTTTGCTTTCAGATCAGCCCATGTGCCTTTCCAGTTTGCCCAACTGTCTGGCATGCCCACACTGTAAACTGCACCCTCTTTTTGAGCGGCCTCAATCAGTGACTCAAGATCAGCATCCTTCGCCATCGCTGGCATTGAAAGTGTTGCCGTTATTAGCGTTGCGCCGATTAATTTTGCAGGTGAACCAATCAGTTTGGCTGGCGATACAGTTGAACGGCTAAGCAAAGTTTTCATTGTCTCTATCCCTCTGGACTAGGTCAGTAAGTTCGTTTTGTATACTATCGCCAGAGTGTGACGCTTTCGCGCAACTTATTTGACAGTTAGGGTGCATTTTCGTGGCAGTTATATTTCACTCATATGACAGTAAGCCTTTGTTTACTGTCACATTCCTGTTAACTCCATGGTTTACCTTATTGAGCATACGAACTTATGGACTAGATTAGTAATGAGAACATTGGCAACAGCACAATCAGGGACACAACTAGGCAGAATTAAGGCGAGCATTAGAGAACAACTTCAATCGGGTATCTTCACCGAGGGGCAAAAACTGCCATCCGAACGAGAGCTCAGCGAACTGTTTTCCACCACACGAATCACACTCAAAGATGCATTGGTGTCGTTAGAAACTGAAGGTCTGATATACCGAGAGGAGCGCCGAGGATGGTATGTGTCACCCGAACGTATTCGCTACAACCCATTATCTCGCTCTCACTTTCATCAAATGATTCGCGAACAAGATCGCATTGCAGAAACAAGGCTGCTGAGCACCCGCACAGAGATGGCCGCAGGCGATTACGCCAAAGCATTAGAGATAGATCAGATAACCCCGATACACGTGATTGAGCGATTACGCTTTATTGATGGCCGAGCGGTGCTGTTCGTCGAAAACGTCTTAAAAGCACCCCTGTTTGAAAAAATATTGTCGGAAAACCTCACCATGTCACTGACAAGTATCTACCGAGAAAAATACGGCTACGAAACCAAACGATCGCGCTTTGATGTAATTCCCACTTCAGCCCCAGCCTATGTCGCTAAGGCGCTAAATTTGGCTGAGGGTCAACCGGTGCTGAAGATCTGCCGTGTGAACTACAAGCAAGATGGCGAGTTGATGGACTGCGAACTGGAATACTGGCGACCAGACTCAGTAGTGATCCACATTGATAGCATTGGCTAGTGCCGTATCTTTTTAGAGAGTAAAGTCACATATACAAAAACTCCGACGGATTAAGTCGGAGTTTTGGGTTTTAACGATGAGATTTAATGGCGCGCGGACTAAACAATCTTCTGCTCACTGTCGCCTGTAAGCTTGTTCTTATCAGACAAAAAACTCGCTACGACTTCTCTCAGTGTACCTTGATTAACAGGCTTAGGTAGAAACTCATCCATCCCCACATCAAAACATAAGTGCTTATCTTTCAGCACTACGTTGGCTGTCAGCGCCACAATAGGAATATGTTTCGACGTCCCTTCTTCGAGTGCTCTAATCTGTTTCGTCGCTTCAAAACCATCGAGCACTGGCATCTGACAATCCATGAAGATCATCTGATATTCGTTGTGCTTAAATTTATCGACTCCGACTTTACCGTTGTCGGCAATGTCCACTTCAAAACCAAGCTTCTTGAGCATCATCTTGGCAACTTGTTGGTTGACTCTGGAGTCTTCGACCACCAGTACTTTACCGCTAAATAACGAAGTTTCAGTTTGAGGCTTAGACTCTTCAACCTTAACGCTCTCTTTCGCCACCACCGCGGGTTTAGTGGTTGATAGAGGGTCATTGTCCTTAAACGCCACCTCACCTCGATTTGGATAGGTAAAGGTCTCGGTTTCAGCTGTTCTCGCCAACACCTCACTGATGGTCCATTTAAGCTGGTTATCTTGATACGGGCGAGCAATGTAGGCAATAAACCCCACTTGCTTAGCATGCATTTCGTCTTGCTTACGAGGGTCGGCAGAGATCATGACAAGCTTAGGGCAGGCTTTGCCAAAGCGCTCTATCAGTTTTCTTGCAAGCTGGAACCCATCGATGGAAGGCATCAATTTATCAACCAACACTAAGTCGTAAGGCGAAGCGTTTTCGACAGACTCTGAAACGAGCTCTAGCGCTTCGGTTGCTGTTTGACAGCATGTAGAGGACACACCAAACGATTGTAGCTGTGTCGATGTGATACGCATGTTCAGTTGGCTATCATCCACCAGCAACACCGAGACCTTATTGAAATCGATATTACTCTCGTCGAGCTCCAAACACGGATCAAAGTCAGCCGCAAAGTAAAAGGTACTGCCCTTGCCTTCAATACTGGTTAGCTCAAGCTTACTGCCCATTAAGGACACTATCTTATCGCATATGGTCAGACCCAATCCTGTGCCGCCGTAAATACGAGTGGTGCTGCCGTCGGCCTGCTGAAACTTATCGAATACCGATTTTTGCTTATCTTCTGCGATACCAATACCACTGTCAGCAACTTCAAATCGAACTCTCAACTTCTGCTCAGGCTCGATCACTTTTTCTAAGCGAAGAGAAAGCGTCACATGACCTCGCTCGGTAAATTTGATGGCGTTGCCGACTAAGTTATTCAGTACCTGTCTGAGCTGGGTTCCATCTCCAATCACCATGGTGGGGATCTTAGGGTCTATCTCCAATTGGAATCGTAAACCTTTTTGTTCGGCTTTCACTCTGAAGGTCGATTCAACATCGGCTGCAATACCCATCATTTTCATTGGTTCTTGTTGCAGTTCTAAACGTCCCGCTTCAATTTTCGAATAATCCAAGATGTCGTTAATAAGGTCTAGAAGAGTTAACGAAGAGGTATTGAGCATGTTGACGTACTCTTTTTGCTCTTTCGGCATATCCATTTCTGAAAGCAGAGACGAAAGTCCGATGATTCCGTTCATTGGAGTGCGGATTTCGTGGCTCATGTTAGCCAAAAATTCACTCTTGTTGCGGTTAGCAACTTCAGCCGTCTCTTTAGCTTTAATCAACTCTTGATACTGTTGACGAATGCGTTCGATTGATTGGTTGTAGCTGTTTTCCAGCGTCGATATTTCATCTTTATAAGTAGAGTCAGTTGGCGTTAAAAAACGGGGTTTATTGTCTTCAACTTGCTGCTCGTTTATCTGAGAGGACATGGTCATCAAGCGTTTGACGACCAAGCGATAAACAATGGCCAAAGAGACCAATGACAGCAAAAAGATTTTCACGGCTTCAAAAGCGAGTAGCAACAGCACTCGTTCTTCGAAGTCATTGAGGATCATACTTAAATCGGATTGCACCGTGAGGGTGGCAAGTGGGAAGTCTTTCCCCCCCATTTGATACACCATTTCCCATGACTGAGAATAAGATTGCCCGGTTGTGGGGCTGCCAAGCTCTAAGATTTTTTCGTCAGGGCTTACGATAAGGAGATAACTGACGGAAGGGAGACGCGAAATGCCCTCCGCTTGTACAAACAACTGAGCGCGATCTTCAACCCATAGGCTTGACGTTAAACCAGAAAGGTAGCCAGCTTTAACCTGCTCGATCTGAGAACTGATAAAAGAAACTCGATTTTGGTACTCCACATACAGCCCCAGACCTGTCACTATGACTGTGAATAAGGTACTGATGGCAATGATGGCCCCGATCAACTGTCGAGAGAGTCCAATATAGCGTTTTCCTTTTTTCACCATATAAAAATTACCAATGTTGTTATCTTAGTAAACTACAATTACTCAACTAGTATAGTAGTAGTCATTCATCAAATAACTAGGGAAGGTTATGAAAAAACATATTATCGTTGCATCCATAGTCAGTTTGTTTTCAAGCAGTTATGCTTTCTCAAGCGAGCCTCTTCACTACTACATTATTGCGAGCCAAGCGCAACCTTTTCAGATCGAAACTGACGGGTCATCCCACAGAGGAATCGTTTCTGATATTGTTGAAGCAGTGTTTGACGATAGCCAGTACGAGATTAACTACCACACCTACCCTTTTAATCGAATGATTGACAAGCTAGATGCGAGAGAGAACCCAAATTGGGTTACCTATGGCAGTCCTAGCTGGGGAAACATCCAATCAGTAAACCTGTCTGAAGAGCCAATTTACAATGTAAAACACGTATTGCTGAGTAGCGGTAAGAAACCGTTCGAGTTCAATACCATTGACGATTTAGATGGCAAGGCAGTGGTATTGCTCGTGGGATTTGAATATCCAAACTTAGAGCCGTACATCAAGCAAGGCAAGCTCAATGAGATCCGAGTAAAAGATTATACAGCCGCATTCCGCGTTATTAACCGTGCACCTGGTGATACCGTATTTGTAGAAATGGAATCACGAATCAAATACAACCTAAACGATCAGAAACTCAATATCGATGATTACCAAATGCAGGACTTCGGTTCAGTCATCAGTAACTACCCAATTCATTTGGCTTTCGACCCAGAAATGGATCCCAAGCTCGAAACTTTTATTAACCAACGTTTAGACCAAATGAAAGACGATGGACAGCTTGATGACATCGTCCAAAGTTACTTATAGTTCTAACGTCATTCTATGGCTCGTTAGCGCACTCTAGCGACTTCGGATACCGGAACTACAGAAATACAAAAGGCCGCTCTGTTTTTAGCGTACAAGCTAAACAGAGCGGCCTTTTTAATGTGTAATTAATGTGATGTGATCAAATGCAGTTGCTGACTACGAAGTTGTTGGCGCACTGCCATCAAAATTTTCCCTAAGTGATTCTCACCGGTTCCATCTCCCCCATCTCCCCAAAAATGGTCTTTATGAGAGTGCTCTTTGATCACCGAATCACCCGTGCTCGTTAAAAACAAAGCAAACTGCGGGTTCTGTGTGAATTTCTCGGTCACAATGAATCGCATTACCTCTACACGAATATCGTACCAGTCCTCTCGAACCTGCTCTTCGTATTGGCGGCTCAAAGCGAATGCTTCAGCAGGTGTGCAGGCTTCAAGAATCATGTTTCTCAGCGACGGTGAAGAAAACTTCATTGCCTGATAATAGTGCTCACTGGTTGCCCACACTTGCCCATCTACCTTGATCGGGCAAGCAGCAAAATTTGAAAGGTATCCGTTCGGATCTTCTGGTTCATAAAACAACACTTCTTCAGCTTGAGCCACAGAATTGGACATAGCCTTCTCCCTACCAACGACATCGCATATTTTTGCTTTGCCTTTAAAATTAGTGGCGTCACATATTGCTGTCAAACAACTTAGTTCAAGAGTATGCCGTCAGCCTGCTTTTAAACAAAAAATAGAGACCACTGAGAAAATTTGTGTGAGTGAACTTTGTGTCCAGAAGGTGAAATTACAGATGAGAATCGAAAGAGAGATGAATAAAGTGCTTATAAATCAAAGGGTGGCACTGAGCCACCCTATTAAA
Source organism: Vibrio sp. IB15 (assembly GCF_016406055.1). Lineage (NCBI taxonomy): Bacteria > Pseudomonadati > Pseudomonadota > Gammaproteobacteria > Vibrionales > Vibrionaceae > Vibrio > Vibrio sp. IB15. The sequence goes on along the minus strand of NZ_JAEFCE010000016.1, from coordinate 8,750 downwards.
TGCAATCGGGGATATTAGTGAATAAGACCCAGCTCCCTCGCTTCTTCCAGACTCAAACCGCTTTCTCTAATTTCTCTTAGCGCCTCGATACGACGACGAGCTTCAGCGGACTTCATTTTCTTTTCTGGCTTGAAAGATACTTCTTCTTCAGCATCCCACTTGTTTGCAATGTTTGTCATTTCATCATGGTTGATAGAATTAATGGACATGTTTTCCTCCGAAAAGCACCATGTAATGGACAGGTAATCTGTAGCAAATGCTATTTCGCTTGTTAAGAAATTCTGCACTGAAATGTGATGATTCCGACGCTTCATAAAGCTAATTAATAAATGGCTCATTTAAACTTTGCCAAAGCCATTTTCTGCAATTACATTTAAAAGATTCCCCATAAGAAATGTGGTTTGATCCAACTCTCACTTTCCTCCCTTAGTTTTCGCGTTTCCCACTGAAAATTCCTGAAATACCCCAAGATAAATTTCGAGGCACTTCATTGTTTTTGTGCTGATCGCTTTCACTAAATCCAACACATGTTAATGATAATAGTTATCAATATCATAACTGAGTATCTATTATGTCTATGGAAAATCCAGATACACCTCTTCTCGAAGTGAAGAACCTATGTGTCGACTACATCACCGATGACGGAGACTTCAACGCGGTAAAGTCCGTCAGCTTTAGCATAGGACAAGGAGAAATCTTTGGCCTGGCTGGCGAGTCAGGCTGTGGCAAGAGCACCATCGCATTTGCCATTAACCGACTTCATAAGCCGCCCGCATTCATCTCTGGCGGTCAAATACTTTTTGGTGGGCAAGACCTACTGAGACTATCTGACAGCCAGCTTAATACATTACGCTGGAGTGAGATCGCCATGGTGTTTCAGAGTGCCATGAACTCACTCAACCCAGTGTTAACCATTGAAGAACAGTTTGCCGATGTGTTACGCCACCACAAAGGGATGAGTGATGAACAAGCCAAGGATCGCGCAGAAAAGCTGCTCGACCTAGTGAATATCCCTCGTCATCGCCTGACCGAATATCCTCACCAATTTAGTGGCGGTATGCGTCAACGATTAGTGATTGCGATTGCTCTCGCGCTCAATCCCAAACTGATCATCATGGATGAGCCAACCACGGCATTGGATGTCGTCGTTCAACGAGAAATATTGCAACAGATACACCAACTCAGAGAAGAGTTCGGCTTCTCAATCCTCTTTATCACCCACGATTTGGCCCTGATGAGCCAGCTGTGTGACCGCATTGCCATTATGCGTCATGGCAAGATAGTTGAAGTCAATCAAGCCTATGAGATTCGCAATAACCCTCAACACTCCTACACCCAAAAGCTGTGGAGTTCATTCCCTAATATTCACGAACATGCTCACGCCACAGCGTGCTAGGAGCTTCAATGTCACAACCAATTATGCAAGTAAAAAACCTCGTTAAAGAGTTCACCGTTGGTGGCGGATTTGGCAAAGAGGAGATATTTAGAGCCCTGCATGGCGTGAGTTTTGACTTATACGCAGGAAGAACGTTAGCTCTCGTTGGCGAATCAGGCTGCGGAAAAAGTACCTGCGCGAGGCTAATGACCAAGGTTTACCCACCGACAGAAGGCGAGATCCTGTTCAATGGCAAAGACATCTCAACCCTCAACAGCCGCAAAGAGATCTTGGACTACCGCAGCAGAGTGCAAATGGTGTTCCAAGACCCGTTTGGCTCGTTGAATCCGACACATACTATAGAGCACCATTTAACGCGCCCTCTCAAGATTCATAAGCAAGTCGCTAATAAAAAAGCGCTAGCAGAGCGTCTGGAAGAGTTATTAACGCTGGTGGAGTTACCCATTGAAACACTGGCTAAGTACCCTCACGAGCTCAGTGGAGGCCAAAGACAAAGGGTTAACCTAGCAAGAGCACTGGCTGTTGGTGCTGAGGTTATTCTTGCCGACGAACCCACCTCCATGCTGGATGTTTCAATTCGACTTGGCGTGCTCAACCTAATGCAACGAATGAAGAAAGAACTCGGGATTGGCTTTTTGTACATAACCCATGATCTCGCGACCGCACATTACATAGCAGAAGAAACAGCAGTTATGTACAAAGGACAGATCGTCGAATGGGGATCCACTCAGTCGATCTTGACCAATCCTCAACACCCATACACCAAGCTATTGAGCTCTGCGGTGCCAGATCCTGATCTGCCATTTGGCGAACTCGTTAAAAATGAACCAAACTATTCAATAGACGCAGATCGTATTCGAGAACAAAGCAGTGAAATACAGCATAACGTTAAGCAAGTTGCTGATAATCACTTTGTAAAACAATGGGATAATGTTGCATGAATGAACTAGACACTTGGTTAGAGCGGATCGGAGATTGGTACAAAGCCCGAAAGCATGATCAAGTGGAACGGTTAGAACCTTTGCTCTTAACGCCTCCAGATGCACTCTGGGGGCCGTTGATCACGGATGAACAAAGCAAAGGCATCGCATGTTGGTTAGATGGCTGCCTGAGAATCTTTACCTTCTATCGACAGCCGAACGAAAATGCACACCATCAAGAAAAGGCTTACCAATACCTAATGTTTGCTTACGGCAAGCTGCAAGCGGTGTCTTGTGACCCCAAAGCGGAGCCAGACTTGCAAGAGTGGTGTACTCAACGAGTTCAGCATCTGTGTGTACTGGCTCTAGAGTTTGCCAATCAACAGCAGGAGCCGCGCTGGCAAGCAGAATCAGAGAAGTTGATCGAGTCGCATGTCCGCTTTATGGCCAGCCATCCCCGAAACGATGATCAAGGCAATGTAAAACATCAGATTCACTGATCACCGAGTTATTGATCTGATACTTTTTCGTAAAAGTTTTCATCGGTAGCGATGAGTTGGATCCATGAAAGCATGATCTAGCCTTGATCATGCTTCGGTAAAGAATATCTTAAGCTGTTGATTTTTAATAGTTAGGCGGATTTTAGACAAAAAAAAGCGAGTCCCTTGGGGGAACTCGCAAAAATCTATTCAGTATGATGTAACAAAATATGAGCCAATCTATTAATCATAAGAAAGGACAAAAGGTTGTCTATTCGGGATAAATAATAATCAACCGAGTGCGCTACTTTGTCATCACTTTGTCAGCGTTAGGTGCGGTTCTTATCAACACCTAATGTGTTTCAAAGACCCATTCATAGCACTGAAAACTGGCACAGAATTAATGACCTATCGCCATTTCATCCAACGCTAGGAATACATTTTCATCCAAATGCCCTTCGTGAACTTGCTTACAAACCTTACGACGCACCGCTAAGCCTGAGATAAGACGTTCAATCGAAAGGTGGCGATTACTGTTACTATCGCGATCGTTATATAGCTCAATTAACTTACTTAGTGTTTCGTAAGGAATGATCTCATCCCCTACTCTCAGCCAATCAAGCTTCTCAATAAGCTCTGAACACTCTTCTTTGATTGAGGCATGCGAGTGCCCTGTCATAGCAGATAAAGCCGTTATACTGCGTTCTAGAGCCTCTGCAGAGGTATATTTAGAGAGCGTTATCATGATCTCATCAGCGTTAATCTCTACAGAGTGCTTACGTTGTTTAACGCGACGTCCTAACTTGCCTCTTGGTGATGGTGCTTTACGTTGGATTGGCTCGAACTCACCATCAATGATTTCAGACAGCTCTTCCAGCTTCTGCTTGGAAACCATTTCGTTACGAAGCGGGTTCGGTAGCGTCGGCGCCATATTACGTTTACCGGCGTTGGTAGTTCGTGCTCTTGAGTAACGTAGTACTTCTTCCACGTTACACTTGATATCTACTTGATAATCCGTCGTTTTGCCTTTTTCGATCAACGCGGTGATCGTCAAGTGATAACCCCAAAGGTTAACCAGGAAGGTATCTTCATGATCCCCTACTTCGCCCAACTTTCTGAGTTCACGGATCAGATCCATCGAGAACCGACGCCAATCAATGTTACGCGCCAATTTCTGGTTGAGCTCACTGAGCAACATACAATCTGAATGACGACGTGCCATGCGGCTTCTAAAGTACGAATACATTTGGAAGACCAAGGTATGTTGCTTCAGAATTTCTGGCGGAAATAGGAAGAAATAATCACGCGTCAGCAGCTCTTCGTAGAACGAAGGTTCCCAAACCAAGATGTATAGGTTCGGTTTAATGCGAATTTCGCCGTCAGAGCCCTCTGTAGGCGCTTCTTCCGATGCGGTAATGGTTCTAGCTAAGAATCGGAAACGATCACTCTTAAAACCTTCTGGCATGTTCTCACTAAGCCAGCGGCCTGTAAGCTCATGCAGTTGGAAATCAGTGAATTCAATACGATCAATACTGTCGCGGATCGAATCACGTGCTGGGCCGCTGTCTTTCTTGCCACGCAAAGACAAAATATCAGTGATGTAGAGTGGTGTTTTGTTCGGTGTGTGTTTAGCGTCTAGGTGGTAATCATCTTGGTGATGATCATGATATTGAACGGTGAGCGTAAATAACGCGAATAGCGTCATCAGATCGTCAACCGTCATGATATTTTTAGAAGATCGTGTCTCGATCACCGCTCGAGTGCCAGAGATCGAAACCATGGATTTCTGGTAGCTCTTACGAGTTCTAGGCGGCGCTAACGCTTGATCAATAATCCCCGCCCAATTGGTTGGCGAAACAATGAATTGATCCGCTTCATCTTTCATCGTTGGTGGGGTATTCAGTCCATGTTCATTCAGTAAGCGCTTGTTTACTTTGGTTTGAGCTAGGGCTTTAGAGCGCTTTTGCTTTTCATTTTGTTTCACGCTTTCTGTTACTAAGCTTGTGGCACCCAGTACCGAAATCAGTTGGTTTGGGTTCACAAAGCGATGCAACATGGTTTTACCAGCAAGGCCTTCTTCAAAGCGAACGGGGATTTGTTTGAACAATCCAATATTGACTGCTGCTCTCAGCCTTTGCTGTAAGGCCGCGCGAGTGACTTGACCATCGGTTGATTCGATAATCTCAGTGGTGGAGACGTATCCGTCTTTGCTACTAAACCCACGAAGTGAAATTAGGTTAAGAAGCTCAACTATGCTTTTGGTGACACCTTTGAAGTGTTGATATTGTTCTATCCATTCAACGGCTGTTTCAGATACCTCAAATAAATGACCATCTTTATGGCTTCGTGCCTTAATTAACAATTTCTCTTCTGGTTTCATTTTTGATCCGTATCACACTAACCGTAATTTCACTATAGTTCCTGAATGATAAAGAAAGAATGATCATAAATAAAGAGAATTTATTGGCTTTTAAATAACTGATCTTTTTGATTAATATGATCTTAAATGATTAAGTGATCTAATGATCTGGCTGTAAGTTTGCTTTTAAGTTGCTGAATTTAAACTGTTAAATAAAATTCGCTTGGAAAGCATGATCATAAGTTACTCGAAACGATGATCATAAAACAGAAGAAAGCATGATCACAGCGAGTCAGAACGATGATCATTAAGTCATTGTAAGTATGATCATTATTGATTCGAAAGCATGATCATTATGGTTATACAGCTTATCCACAGCCGATCTTTGTCTACTTTGTTTCGAAGTACTTATTTGCTGGCAATGTGGATATTTTTGATTATCAATGTATCGGAACGATGATCAAGTAAGTCGGTATTTTTATCGTTCCTACCTCCTGTCGTACAAAATCCACTCAATATTGATTACTCATTACTGATTTGGAGCTCCGGAAAGAGAACCCGCTAAATATAGGAAGCATGATCATGAAATTGTCATGTTTACGTATTCTCAGCTCGTGTCGATTGAATTTCCTAGTGTTTAAGCCTTATGAGCCTTGAATCCCCATTCCAAAAGCATTCGTCCGTAAGTTAGCCCTGAAAATATATGCTTCCGAAACGATATCTGCTTGATCATTTTTCCGGAGATTGATCATTTGGAGCGCGCATTTTAGTGGATCAATATTGGGGACCATAAGCCTTGATCATGCTTCATAATATGTGCTTATCAATCCAAGCATATGTGATGAAACCAATGATCATTCTTCCGTCGTCGTCGGCGACACGATTGTTCGTTTGGCCAACTGACGACTAAATTTTAGGTCTGCGAGTTATTTATCTAGCATCAATCAACTCTGTTATTGAACGTGTATGTTCATCACCTGTTTCACAGTCAATATTCGAATACAAATCACATCTACCGTAATCTATGGTTGTATTTCAATCGTTCCGAAGGTTTTTCTTCATATTCGCATTTACATTGTAAATAAGTGATGCTGTAACATTTAAAATCTAAGGAGAAATTAGGCTCGTTATACACTATGAAAATGGTCAAATTTGTATTCGTTTTAGATACTATTTCATCAAACTGTAAAAATTCAGTCTATTTTATGTGATTTTACTCATAAATGTATGTTCATGTTTTTGTTGTTTTTATTGTTAATCGCTGTACAATTTGTACTTAGTTAATCATTACGGAAACTGGCAATGAAAAGAGAACAAACGATTGATAAGCTCTATCAGCTAGCCGAACAAACTCAACAAGTTCAGGCTGACCGAATTGAGATTATTTTGGAAGAGCGAAGTGATGAGCATTTTCCGCCTATGTCTAAGGCCATGATGGAGACTCGTTCTGGTTTAACTCGTCGTAAATTGGATGAAGCTATCACTAAGCTTGAGGCGGAAGGCCATCAGTTTACGAAGAATAATGCCAACCATTACTCGATTTCATTGACCGAAGCTCACATGCTAATGGACGCGGCTGAAGTGCCAAAGTTCCACCAACGTAAACAGCATGCGGGCAATAAGCCATGGATTATCAACGTACAGAACCAAAAGGGTGGTACGGGTAAATCAATGACAGCGGTTCATTTAGCGGCATGCTTATCTTTGAATCTTGATAAGCGTTACCGCATCTGTCTGATCGATTTAGATCCACAAGGCTCACTGCGTTTGTTCCTAAACCCACAAATTAGTGGTGCTGAGCACGATAGCATTTATTCTGCTGTTGATATCATGCTGGACAACGTGCCTGAAGGCCAAGAGGTTGACCAAGAATTTCTGCGCAAAAATGTATTGTTGCCAACACAATATCCAAACCTAAAGACGATTTCTGCGTTCCCAGAAGATGCAATGTTTAATGCTGAGGCGTGGCAAAGCCTTTCTCAAGATCAGTCTTTAGACATTGTTCGTCTTTTAAAAGAGAAGCTTATCGATAAAATCGCGGACGATTTCGATGTGATTATGATTGATACTGGCCCTCACGTAGACCCACTTGTATGGAACGCAATGTACGCGTCTAACGCGCTATTGATTCCATGTGCGGCGAAGCGTTTGGACTGGGCTTCAACGGTTAACTTCTTCCAACACTTACCAACCGTCTACGAAATGTTCCCGGACGATTGGAAAGGGCTTGAGTTTGTTCGTCTGATGCCAACCATGTTTGAAGACGACAACAAGAAACAGGTATCAGTACTGACTGAAATGAACTACCTGTTGAATGACCAAGTCATGATGGCAACCATTCCAAGAAGCCGCGCATTCGAGACTTGCGCAGATACTTACAGCACGGTTTTCGACCTTACTGTGAGTGATTTTGAAGGTGGTAAGAAGACTCTGGCTGTCGCTCAAGACGCGGTACAAAAAAGTGCTCTAGAATTAGAGCGAGTATTACATAGCAACTGGCCTTCACTTAATCAGGGATAACAAGAATGGCAATTAAAACATCTGACTTAAATGCAAAGCTATTTGGTAAGGCGAACAAACGTCGTGTTGCTACGCCTCAAGAAGCGCAAACGGCTGCTAAAGAACAGGCTCAAGTGATCGAGCTTTCTGTTGCTGGCGAAGATTTAGTTTCATTTGAATTGGTTCGAATTCCTGCTTCTGAAGTAGCAACTCGCACCGTTGTTTTTGAAGAGAATGCTCGTGAGCAATCTTTCCTAAACGAACATGCTCTTTCTGATGTTCTTACAACATTGAAAGAACGCGGTCAGCAATATCCAGCAGTTGGTCGTAAAAACAAAGACGGTAAGATTGAAGTTCTTGATGGTAGCCGTCGTCGTATGTCGTGTATTTTGGCTGACAAAGAGTTCCTTATCTATGTTGCTGAAAACATTAACGGCGAACACGCTAAGTTCTTATCTGACGTTGCAAACGCTCATAAACCACTTTCTCTGTACGAGAAGGGGAAAGAGATGCAAGCGAAGCTTGATAAAGGCGAAGCTGAAGACCAAAAAGCGCTAGCAAAAATGTTCCAATGCAGTGAGGCGCTAGTAAGTGGTGCATTGAAAGCAGCCGCTTTACCACTGGAATTACTGCAAGCTTACCCAAATGTGAGCGATCTTGGTCGCCCAACGATTGTTAAACTGCATAAACAATTCAGCGGCCTGACTGACGACCAACAACAATCGTTACTGACTAAGTGTGATGCGTCTGAAGGTTTTGTGTGGCAGCGCAGCGAAGCACAAGGTGTAACTCGTTTAACTAAAGACGTAACGGAAACACTAGAAGGTTGGATTCTTGAACTGGCTCCTGCGCCAGCGAAAAAAGCATCACCTAAAGTTGAGCTTATCAAAGGTCGTGCTTCATACAGCCGTAAAGGCTCTAATCTAGCGCTAAACCTGAAGAAAGTTGACGATGCAACGATGCAAGAAATCCTAGCGTTCGTGCAATCGAAACTCGACTAAGTAATCTTTCCAAACTTCTCTAAAGCCGCTTTATGAAGTGACCCCGTAAAGTTGGACATTTCTGTTAAGCGGCTTTCAAGGCCTGAGTTCGATATT
>NZ_JAEFCE010000169.1:0-568 GCF_016406055.1 Vibrio sp. IB15 | reverse complement strand
TGAGGGAGCAGAAACTTCTACGTTTTTAATTGACAGTGGGGGTCATATCAACGCCCAATTAAGTAGCTGACAACGCTACCAATACACTCAAACTTAACACCGAAATCACTGAAGCTAAACCAAGCTAAAATTGCCAAGCGTTGACAGTCTGCTTAAATTGCTTGTTATATTAAAGCTGTAAACTAATTTATTGATTCAGCTGAGATGAGAGTAACAGTAACGAAAAAATCGCAAAGCTGTACCTGAGATCATTTCTCAACTTTATCAACCTATTATTGTTCAGGAGCTCCAAATCTTTACCAAAAAGCATCGGGACAAATAAGAACATACCAAAATGGAATACTACAAACGGTGGAGCACCTCTAGAGCGCCAATGTTCATGTTCCATTTCACACCATTCATCATAAAAATTCTTGCTAGATTTTATAAGTGGAAACAGTGAAACCAACACCGCGCAAACCATCAGAGTATTAAATAACTCACCCACATTAATCCCTTAATTTGAAAAATAATATAGACATAATGACCCCCACGAAAGGTGCTAGCCTCCAATATCGTGGGTTAGCTG
>NZ_JAEFCE010000168.1:0-602 GCF_016406055.1 Vibrio sp. IB15 | reverse complement strand
CACGAAATAAATTGAATCAAAATTTGTGAAAATTCGAGCAATTCGTGGCGAAAAAATCAATTTAATCTGTGGCAAAAAACTATGTAAAAAGTTTAGGTTTTATTATTCATATAAAATGTCAATGCTCCCGATGGACACTTATTAACTGTTGAAATTATTTTCTCAGTTGCAGATTTTTCTGGAGTAATCCAAGGTTTTTCTTTTGGACGAAAGACATCTGGATTGTTTTTGACACAATTTGTCGAATGAATACATTTTCCAGATTGCCATACAATCGTAACTTCTCCGTTTGTATATTCTTTAATGAGGTTATTTGGATTCATGGTTTAAAATTTTAAGGATGAATTTAATTTTAAAGTCAGACCAATTTTCTTATTTATAAAGTTAGTCTTTCTTTTTAAAAATTGAGCAAAAAAGAAACGATAATAGTCTGATTTACAGATTTATTATCGTTTCAAGGTACAGGTATTAATTGTTTTTGTTTGAATTAATAATTCATTGGAATATCCATCAATAAAAATTCAGCATCTGTATTGGCTTTAATATTCAAAGTGTCAGTTCCTGAAATTCCTACCGCATCACGAGTATTTAATTCTTGACCG
>NZ_JAEFCE010000167.1:0-605 GCF_016406055.1 Vibrio sp. IB15 | reverse complement strand
TTGATGTTCTAACGTTGGTCCCTGAATCGGGATTACGGACAGTGCCTGGTGGGTAGTTTGACTGGGGCGGTCTCCTCCCAAAGAGTAACGGAGGAGCACGAAGGTGGGCTAAACACGGTTGGACATCGTGTGGTTAGTGCAATGGCATAAGCCCGCTTGACTGCGAGAATGACAATTCGAGCAGGTGCGAAAGCAGGTCATAGTGATCCGGTGGTTCTGAATGGAAGGGCCATCGCTCAACGGATAAAAGGTACTCCGGGGATAACAGGCTGATACCGCCCAAGAGTTCATATCGACGGCGGTGTTTGGCACCTCGATGTCGGCTCATCACATCCTGGGGCTGAAGTCGGTCCCAAGGGTATGGCTGTTCGCCATTTAAAGTGGTACGCGAGCTGGGTTTAGAACGTCGTGAGACAGTTCGGTCCCTATCTGCCGTGGGCGTTGGAAAATTGAAGGGGGCTGCTCCTAGTACGAGAGGACCGGAGTGGACGAACCTCTGGTGTTCGGGTTGTCATGCCAATGGCATTGCCCGGTAGCTAAGTTCGGAATCGATAACCGCTGAAAGCATCTAAGCGGGAAGCGAGCCCTGAGATGAGTTTTCCCTG
>NZ_JAEFCE010000166.1:0-642 GCF_016406055.1 Vibrio sp. IB15 | reverse complement strand
TGTACAAAACAGCATCAATGGAAGCGTTGAAGTAGGGGAGCTGTAATTATTCGATGGATAAAACTTAAGCTTCGCACTTTCGAGGCCCTTGTTTTTGTGGCGAATCAGGAATAAGGCAATACCTTTTGGTTCTGTGCTCAAGATTTTGGACAATAGCAAACTCTATAGTGCACACATTTTTTCTCTAGTCGCTATATATGATAGTTAAACCGCTCTAGATAGTTTCGGTACAGTTATTTTTAGGGTTAGGCGCGCTTTACAAACAGCTAAACCTAAAACTGTCGTTTAAATCCAAAGGTAAGATTAGGGTGCTAAATAGATTGTCCCTAGATTCTTGGCATATTGTTGCTCTCTCATTTGGGTTGTTGACATACTTATCTAAGTACTCCGCTGTTAAAACGGGCTTACCGTGATTAATAAAGGGCAGCAGTGCATCACATTCCTTGTACTCAAAACATTGTTCGTTAACAGCAAAGTCAAAGTACTCGACCAGTTCACCTATTTGGTCCAGGTCATTCTTTAATCCGACCGCAAGGCCTCTTTTATGCGCCTCATTTGCAATAAATCGATTGTACGCGAGCTGATCTTGAGACGTCAGATTGAAACCAGAGTTATTGGTGTATCCATCCATATTATCAGGTT
>NZ_JAEFCE010000165.1:0-648 GCF_016406055.1 Vibrio sp. IB15 | reverse complement strand
GAGCCTGTAATTTAAATTGTGTATCTGCTTATAATTAAGCCAGTCATGGCTAAGGATAAGCAATATGGATAAGAAAGCTTTAGAAGCCTTCGCTCGCGAAGCCGCTAAGTCAATTAAGACTCCTTCGGATCTTGATGACTTCAGGAAAATGTTAACCAAGGTGACGGTTGAGACAGCTTTAAATGCTGAACTTGATGATCACCTTGGCTACGAAAAACACTCACCGACCAACGATAGTAACAGTCGAAATGGCTACTCATCTAAACGCCTAATTACTGACGATGGTGAGATCCAACTAGAAATCCCTCGTGACCGTGACGCGTCCTTTGAACCCAAGCTCGTTCGTAAGCATCAAACTCGATTCCAATCGATGGACGACAAGATCTTAAGCTTGTATGCCAAAGGAATGACTACCCGAGAAATCGTCGCAACCTTCAAAGAAATGTACGATGCTGATATCTCCGCCAGTCTAATATCTAAAGTCACTGATGCTGTTTTAGAACAAGTTGTTGAGTGGCAAGCCCGCCCTCTTGATTCGGTTTATCCCGTCGTTTACCTAGACTGCATTGTTGTGAAGGTGCGCCAAAATAAGCAAGTCATCAACAAAGCCATTTACCTTGCTCTCGGTGTCAATATGGAAGGTCAGAA
>NZ_JAEFCE010000164.1:0-655 GCF_016406055.1 Vibrio sp. IB15 | reverse complement strand
AAAGCATGCGAAACAGGGTGACTCTGTCTCTAAACTGAATTACGCAACAAAGCCACTCTGCACTAGCAAAGCCAGAAGTAAATAACAAAGATAACAAAGATAACAAGATTTTTGAGTAATTTACTCTATTTAAAATATTAACCATCATTAAAAACTCATTTATTTTAAAATCTAAATTTACGATAAAGTGGTCAGATAAAGGTAATTAATCTACGCCAATCTCTTCATACGACACGCCAATACATAATATTTACAATTAAAAAATAAAGACCCTCGCCATAATAACAGCCTGCACTCGCGTGATTAATGATCAACAATCGATCCAAAATCCAGATACGTAATCCTCCCCTACTAACATTAGATACCCATTAAGGAAACAACAATTATAAGTAATTTGGCGACAAGTAAAACAACACTAAAAAATTATTGATAATAATATTCACGCGATGTACATTCACAAAACTCATAAAAAAATACAATCGCATATGAAAAAGTTATTAATATATCTGTTTTTAGTAAGCAGCTCTGGCTGCAATTCAAATGATAATAAGCCCCAACCTGAGCAGTCTAGCTCTCCGGTCGTTCTTGATACAAACGTCACTCCTATTACAACCGGTTCTTGGTACCGGCCGCCTGTTTCAGTCACGTGGCAATG
>NZ_JAEFCE010000163.1:0-683 GCF_016406055.1 Vibrio sp. IB15 | reverse complement strand
GGTGAGTCACATATGGTGTCGTTGACCTTCAAGCTGATTTGATCAACAACGCCGTTCTAAACAAGAGCGATGGTTATTTCCGTATATCTTCAATAATAAACCATTTAATAAAACTAAAAGGCCTTACATAAAAGTAAGGCCTTATCTATTTTGAAGATATCCGTCAGTTTAACGTAATTGACTATCTTTACTTGCTCGACGGTTAAACAATGAATGTCGATGTGCGTCATGCTCTAATAATGACTGACATTCGATACACAAACGAACGCCTTTTATCGCGAGTCGTCTTTGTTCTGGTATCTCGTCGCCACACTCATCACAATAACGCAAACTCTCACCACCTCCTAGGTTCCCTCTTACACGAGAGATCTCATCATCGATGGTGTTTTGTATTTGCTGGCTGACACTGTCGTCTCCAGCCCATCCTACGGCCATAAGCCCTCCTCAATACATAAACGAGAAAATCTTTACCTACCGCGGTAAGAGGACATTATAGCCACATATCAATTAAGTAATAATAACCAAAGATAACAAAATACTATTACACTATGGTAATAGTACTGAAATGAAAGTAGCTAAGGAATGCACCAACCTATTATTAAGGCAATAAAAAACCCAGCCAATAGGCCTGTCTCTTGATCACAAGTCGAGCTGATCAAGAGACTTAGCCAACTCATATCCCT
>NZ_JAEFCE010000162.1:0-688 GCF_016406055.1 Vibrio sp. IB15 | reverse complement strand
AAAGGATCAGATCGCAGGACTTGGAAAAGGTTCAATGGATTTAGGCAACAACGCCCTCTACACTGATAGAGTGATTTCTACTGGTGCAAAGAAAATATTGACTTCATACCTTTCCTGATTTCTATACCAGGGCTAACTATAAGGTTAGGTTGTTATATAAAAGACAAACTCACAATAGGCCAAAAATATCATAGAACTACATTTTATGTTTGGCACTTTTATAATACAAATTGTATATAAAACATACAGATCGAGTGTTGGGCTATATTTAGAAATTTCCATTTTTGTTCTTGCATTAATTGTCAGCAGATACTAAACAATAAGTAGTGAAACCACTATTTAAGGAAAAATAGCATATGAATAAGTCTCAACTAGTTGATCAAATTGCGCTGTCAGCGGATATATCAAAAACGAAGGCTGAAAAGGCTTTGAAAGCTGTTATGGAAAGTGTGAGCCATGCGCTCTCTAATGGTAATGAAGTTGCGCTGGTCGGATTTGGTACATTTAGAGTTAACGAGCGTGCTGAACGTAAAGGGCGTAATCCGAAAACAGGTGAAGAAATAACGATTGCGGCGGCAAAAGTTCCGACATTTAAAGCTGGAACAAAACTGAAGGCGGAATGCAACGCTTAAATGGAGCCTGTAATTTAAATTGTGTATCTGCTTATAATTAAGCCAGTCATGGCTAA
>NZ_JAEFCE010000161.1:0-711 GCF_016406055.1 Vibrio sp. IB15 | reverse complement strand
ATGTTAGATTGATTGTAAGTTAGGTTGGAGGGAAAACGAGCCGGCCTGTTATTAAGAATGTTATACCGCAATCAATCATCTAACCTTTTCATGGCTTTACGGTAAACATCGCTACGTTCGCGCTTTCCAACTGCTAGGACGGTTACAATGATGACATCGTCTTCAACTTTGTAGACGAGACGGTAGCCCGATTGACGCAACTTAATTTTATACATGTTGTCAGCTCCAGATAGTTTTGAAGCCGGAACATGTGGGTTATCTAGGCGCTCGATTAGCTTTTTCTTAAATTGTTGTTGCAGAGTAGAACCAAGCTTTTTCCACTCTTTGAGGGCGCTCTTTTTAAAGTCGAGTTTATAGGTCATCAATATTTACCGAAATGCTCTCTTCAGATTCACGCTCTTTAGCGATAGCGAGTAGTTCAAGATCTTCGAGTCTGTCCATCATTATTTCGTACGCTTCGGCAGGTACGCAATAAAATGCCGGTTCATTTCGGTTTAATACAGCAACAGGTTCGCCGTAAGCACTAGTTGCAACTTTCATAGGGTTAGCTTTCAACTCAGTAATGCTTGCAGCGACATCGGCTAAAATTCTAGTGGTCATATAATCGGTCTCTTAAGTGGTCTTTATGTTGGTCATTTTAGCCTCAACCAAGCGGTATAACAAGTTGCTTAAGAGTGATTCGCAACGCGTGGCATTTTTACTATGCGTCGG
>NZ_JAEFCE010000160.1:0-804 GCF_016406055.1 Vibrio sp. IB15 | reverse complement strand
TGAAGCCGTATCGCAGTGGTAATAAGAACGATGCTAATGATGCTATCGCGATTTACGAAGCTTCCTTACGCTCCGATATTCATGCTGTACCTGTAAAAACACCGGAGCAGCAAGATATCGCAATGCTGCTGAGTTTAAGACAAAGCTATATAAAACAACGCACGGCAGTAAGTCTACGTATCCGTGGCTATGCAGCGGAATGTGGCATTACCTTCCCACAAGGAGCCAATAAACTGCGAGAACTACTCCCTTTCGTTATCGAAGATATGGAGAATGAATTAACACCGACAACTCGATTCGTTCTCCGAGAATTACATGCTCAGCTACTAAATCTTGATGAGCCTATCGAGAGAGTTGAATCGCAACTTATAGACTTTGCAAAGCAAATACCCGCTTGCCAGTTATTAATCACTTTACGAGGTGTACGTTGGGTGATTGCAAGTGCCATTTTTTCCCGTCTGGGTGACGCTTCGGCCTATAGAAATGGTCGAGGAGCTAGTGCGAGCTTAGGTTTAGTTCCGGCTCATACTGGCAGTGGTGGTAAGAACAAAAACCACGGAATAAGTAAATCAGGTGATAAAACCTTACGCTCTCTTGTCGTTCATGGAGCAAGAGCGGTGGTAGCGAATATCCGAGATAAAGAAGATCGCTTAAGTTGCTGGATACGAAACTTATTAGAAAGAAAGTCGTTTAACCAAGTGGTTGTCGCCCTTGCGAACAAAACGATCAGAATGGCTTGTGCCATGCTGAAAAGCAATCAATCTTATAATGAGACGTTAATCGCTTAACAGTTGATTTTATAAG